>JANLGB010000297.1 GCA_024653405.1 Candidatus Saccharicenans sp. | reverse complement strand
TCTTTATCTTTATCGGCACCAGGTTTGGCCTTGAGCTGCTTGATACCAAGGGCTACGGCTTCATAATCATCAAGCCAGTAAGGAGTAAAATCCGGGCTCAGGCCGAAACCTTCCGGGAAAGTGCTATCCTTCCCGGGTTCGTACTCTATTTTTTCAGGTTTGCCGGTGGCCGGGTCAAACTTCACGGCCACCAGGCTGTAAATCTTATCATCAAATTTCTTGTCTTCCTGGCCCCTGAGCGCAGCCAGGGCCTGACCTTTCTCATCCCAGCGCAGGTTCTTATACCAGAACCGACCGGTATCAAGGGCCTTGACCTCGCCGCTGTTGAGATTCTGGATGAGAAGGCCGTTACCATTTTTATCCTGGGCATCGACCAGGAAGGCCAGCCGCTGGCCGGACTTGTTGAAGGCAAACTCGGAAACATTGCCCAGGCCTATTTCCTGGCCAGTGGCCAGGTTTTTTAAGACCAGGTCGGAGCCGGTCCACTTGTCTTTTTCTTTCTCCTGGGCCTCGGGAGCCAGACGGTGAACCGCCAGGTAGGTCGAGCTTTCGCCGGAGAAGGCGATTTTTCGGACACGTGTCCACTCGGTTTTCTCGCCATTTCTAAGGTCCAGGAGGGAGGCCATCGGTTCCACCCTCTTTCTTTCCTTGCGTAGTTTCTTCATTTCCTCAGAAGTCGGATAGGACAGGAAACATACCCAGCGGGAATCATCGGAGATGATAATGGAATCGAAGAGGCCCCGTGGAGCTTCTCCCAGCGGGAACCGGTATTCTTTTTTCCCGTCAATTTCTTTAACCACCAGCTCGCTGTCGCCCTCATTGGGCGCCAGCACGTAGACAAACCAGCGGCCGTCGCTCGAAACCTGGGCGTAGGAAATGCTCTTCCAGACCAGGATGTCTTTGATTTCTATCGGGCGAAGAGCCTGCGACTCGGAGCTGGCGGCCTGGGGCTGGGTCTGGCCAGGCTGGTTCTGACCTGTGGCCTGCTTCCCTGTATTGCTCTGCTGGTCTTGACCCTGAGCCAATTCTGCCGGGGACGATAGACGCTGCCCGGCTCGCTCTTGATCCGAGGCGGCAGATCCAAAACTCAAACTCAGACTTGCGGTTAATAGCAGCAAAATAACGAAAATTGCCTGACCAAGAATTGAAGATTGATATTTCGGCCCAGTCATTTTTTGGATTAATCCACGCATCATGAACTCCTTGGGTTAGAGCCTTTAATTCGCTCAAAATTTTCAAAATTTTATTCTAACAAATGGCCCCCCGGGCAACAATCAAATTCTTCGCTCCCTGCCAGAAGTGACCTTTTTGATAATATGAAAATACCGATTTCGCCCAGTGGACTACTTATATCAGAACAGCTTGAAAAAAGGGTTGATCAAGGGAAAGCCCTCTGGCACTGAGGAATTTTTCAGATTTTTATTAATCTTATTGTTATTTGCATTTATCAAGCCAAAACCTATCTCTGGAAAATCACACTAAGCCGTGGAATCGGCCACTTAAAAAACAACTATCAGGGCTGGCGGTGCCAGTGGCCTCCCATGTAGCTGAGCAGCATTTCCGGATTATCACTGCTGAAAATTAGACGCCGTCCGGTCGCCAGCGTTATCTTAAGCCCCTTGTTCCCCTTGGCTACATAGATCTTAGCCCCCCTGGCATATTTTATCCCGTACCCGCCGAAGTCCCTGACTGGGGAAAAAGTGATGGGCTCTGCCTCCTTGATGTCCAGCCAGGAAACCTTGTGGAAGCGGAGGTGGAAAGGATAATAGCGGAAGTAAAAGCCATCCGGTCTTACCTGAAGTATTAAAGCGGTTTTGAGCATCAGGTAAGGAAAAAACAGCCCGAAGATAATAAAGAGAACGATTAGAATGGCATCGGGCGCTGGCCTGGTGCCGACCGGCCTTCCCTTTATGATC
>JANLGB010000296.1 GCA_024653405.1 Candidatus Saccharicenans sp. | reverse complement strand
CGTCCGGGGCACGTTGCTCACCAGGTATTTTTCAACCTCGTCCAGATTGACCTTTTCGAAGTTAAGGCCGTTCTGTTTCAGGTAACGGTCATAGCGCGAGTAAATATTCTCGTCGGAGAAGGTGGCCACCAGGTTGAAGCGAGCCTCCTCCTGTGGTTTGAGATTGACCGCTTTCCAGACCATCAGGCCGTGCTGGTGCAGAATCCACCAGCCGCCGGTGAAGTAGTTGCTGGTGGTATCCCGCTTGATTTTCCAGGGCAGCATACCCGAGACGGCCAGCCCGTCGCCGCTGACAGTAAAGGTGTAGCTGTCAGAAAAACCCAGCGGTTCTATATTCCGGGAACAGAGCAGCTCGGCCGGCCCGAAGGCCGTGTCGATAATCCTGTTGGCTGGCAGGGTGAGCAGGTTGATGTACTGCCATTCCTGCTCCCGGTTATTCCTGACGACCTGGTCAAAAAGGAGTTTCTGTCCCTGCAGGCTGATTGCCAGCCGGTAGCTCAGGCCCTGCCCCTTATCGGCGGTCAGCACCAGAACCTGGTCGCCATTTTTATCTTTTATTATTTCGTGCTTCTCGAAATAAACATACCATTTATAAGAAGGATTCTTCTCCGATTCCTTGACGTTCCACAGCGAAAGGAAGGGATTGTCGGGGTAACTTTCGGGCTGCCCGACCAGGCCGATGACATCGTTGGAGCTCAGAGTTGGATACAGTTCCCGGGCTTTGTCCCAGCCTAAGTATCGGTAGCAGAGTTCTCCCCGGTAGCGGAGTTCCTGCAGATAATAGCCGTTCCAGCGGGGGTCCAGGTCCCGGGTTTCGGCTGGCGTTTGGTAAGGATTGAGGGCCTGATGCCCTTTCCAGACATCCACAAAATCGAGCCGCAGGTATATCTGGCCGTTGTCCATCTCGATGACATCACCGGGAGAGTCATGGCCGTCGCCATCGTTGTCTTGCCAGACCACACTCACCGGCTGGACCTTGCTGGCGGTCCCCAGCAACAGGTAAAGCAGGAGAGAGACAATGACCAATCCCAGAATGAAGATAAAGCTGAACCACAGGCCTCTTTCCATTTTTATGGCCACCTTACCCCTCCTGAAAAATTTTTTAATTAATTCACCGACCAGGAAAAAAGGCTAATCTTCCCAGCTCGAAATTATGCCCGGCCTGAAACCATTCTTCCAGAAATAACAGGAACCGGCCCAAACCCTGGCGCCTGGATAGTCATCAGTTAGAGTGTAAAAAAGGGTGGTCTTAAAGTCAAGGACAGCCGGCGGAGACCGGGGCTCGACGGACGATAAAAGCCAGGCTGAAGTCGGTAAAATTCTGACAGTTTTCCAGGTTCAGAGACAATCGGGCTGCCGGCTTTCTTACTTTTACTTGTTAAGCCTTTTCTTCAGAGCCCGGGTCAGGGCCGGGACTACGGTGAACAGGTCTCCTACTATGCCGTAATCGGCAATCTGGAAAATCGGGGCGTCCGGGTCCTTGTTGATGGCCACGATAATCTTGCTGGTGCGCATGCCAGCCTGGTGCTGGATGGCTCCGCTGATGCCGCAGGCGATGTATAGGTCCGGTCTGACCGTCCTTCCGGTCTGGCCCACCTGGTGGGCGTAAGAAATCCAGCCGGCATCAACCGCCGCCCGGGAAGCGCCCACGGCTCCGCCCATAACATCGGCCAGCTCATGCAGGATGGCAAAGCCCTCCGGACCTTTCAGACCACGCCCGCCGGAAACTATTATCTTGGCGTCGGCAAGATTAACCTCGTTCTTCTCCACGATCAGGTCAAGCACCCGGGTGGCAATCTGCTCTTCCAGCAGGACCGGTTTTTCCCTGATAATCTGGCCCTGGCGGCTAGGGTCGGGAACTGGCATTTCAAACACATGATGCCTGACCGTGGCCATCTGCGGCCGGTAATTCTCGCACTTGATGGTAGCCATGATGTTCCCG
>JANLGB010000295.1:1745-1956 GCA_024653405.1 Candidatus Saccharicenans sp. | reverse complement strand
TCAAAAGGCCCTAGGATGTGCTGCTGATTGCCCTGCCACTTGTAATCTATTTCTTCTTGATGTGGTTGGGAGCTTTTGTCCTGGTAGGGAGAATGGGAGCAGGTTACGAAAAGACAACCGCAGTAGCTTTCACCGCAGCCAGCAACGATTTTGAGCTGGCCATTGCCGTGGCCGTGGCCATCTTTGGCATCAGCTCCAACCAGGCCTTTGC
>JANLGB010000295.1:0-1735 GCA_024653405.1 Candidatus Saccharicenans sp. | reverse complement strand
TCATCGGCCCGCTGCTGGAAGTTCCGGTTCTCGTCATCCTGGTCAATGTAGCCCTGAAGATCAGACAGAAGTTTGCTGCCGTCCCGGCCTTGTAAGTTGCGGCTTTAGATTTTTTGCCGGGCAGCGGCAGATTCCGCTATTTTGCCGTAACAAAAATACGGGCAACATGGCCCTCTTTTCAACGGGCGAAAAGAAACCCGCTGTAGCCTGCTGATAAATTCAAAGAATTTGTCGTTTTTTAGCCAGAGATTAACTTGGCTGCTGAATCTTATCCCTAGAAACATTCTTTGATGTTGATTTTTTGCTTAGAGAGCGCCTGTCAGACGGGAATCCTTCTTTGCCTGATGGAAAGCCTGTCGCCTAGATATTTGGAGAGATTAGCCGGCTGCCTGTCAGTTCAGCCGGTCAGATTGTTCTTAAATTGACAAACCGGCGGAATATCGGGATAAATAGAAGCAAAGTGCAAACAAAAACTGAATCAGCTGTGGAATGATAACTAGGGAAAGATTGCCGGATACTCCGGCCGCCGTTTTTCCTGCCCTGGCCTTATTAGTATCATTGTTTTCTTTTGGCTGGATTTCCTGTTCCCGGTCGGTTGATAACAATGAAGCCATGGTGGAGCTGAGGCCGGGGCGGGATTTTGTTTACGTCTGTCAGGAGGCTGGGGCCGGCAGCTACGAAGCCTTTCCCGATGTGACTCGGCTTAAAGACGGCCGGCTGATGGTTGTTTTTTATGCCGGCTATGACCATGTTTCCCTGCCCGATAAAGATCATCCCTTGGGAGGGAGAATCTGCTATGTGCTTTCCGGAGACGAGGGCCGAACCTGGAGTCCGGCTGCCAGCCTTTACGATGGTCCCGATGATGACCGTGACCCGTCCATTGTTGAGCTAAGTGACGGGCGCCTGCTCTGCAATTTTTTCTCCCTGAGAAAAAAGGATACGGGATGGGAAGGGTTGGGGACCTGGCTGGTAAGGTCAGAGGATGACGGGAAAACCTGGTCTCAGTCGGAGCTAATTGCCAGGGATTATTATTGCAGTTCCCCCGTGCGTCCGCTTTCCGACGGCCGCCTGATTCTCGGCCTTTACCGTCAGACCGAGGCGGGCAGCCACGGTGCGGTGACTATCAGCCAGGATGGCGGGAAAACCTGGTCCAGGCCGGTGGATATTGATAGCGGCGGTTATCCGCTTGATGCGGAAACCGATGTCATCGTGCTTAAAGACGGCACCCTTTATGCTATCCAGCGCAGCCGGGGCCAATCCATGTGTTATTCCGTATCGGAAGACGAGGGCCGGAGCTGGTCGGTCTCCAGTCCGGTCGGTTTTCCTGGCCACTGTCCCTATCTGCTGCGCACTCCCGGTGACATAATTGTCCTGGCCCACCGCCTGCCGGGCACCAGCCTGCATTACAGCCTGGATGAAGCCAGGACCTGGAGCGAGAATATCTTGATTGACGAGGTTGGCGGGGCCTACCCTTCAATGGTTAATCTGAGGGATGGTTCAGTCCTGGTTGTTTATTATGAAGAGGGGCCGGGTTCCGACCTGAGGGCCCGCCGTTTCCGCTTCGACCACGGTCGGCTGGAGTGGTTGACGTTTTAACCCGAATCACCGGGACCTGGGACTCAAAACTCGTTTGCCAATTTGCAAATTTTTTCAGGCGAGAAAAAAACAGAACAGGCTGGGCTTATCCAGAAACGGGACAGGCAGCAGATGTTTACTGGTTCGGTAGTGATAGAAC
>JANLGB010000294.1 GCA_024653405.1 Candidatus Saccharicenans sp. | reverse complement strand
CCGCTGGCTGACCGGCGAGCTGGACGAAGAAAGTTTCCTCAAGGAAATAAAATGGTATGTAACCTGGAGTTTTAATTACGGTTATTATCGGAAAATCTTTGATTTGGCCCGCGAGAAAAAGTTGCCCATTTTTGCCCTTAATGCCCCCCGAAACCTGATCAGCAAAATCCGAAGGCAGGGCTACGAAGCCCTGACCGAGGAAGAAAAGAAAATCGTCCCGCCGCTTGACCTGAGCCACCAGGAACACCGGCTGCTTCTCCGGACCATCTTCGAAGCCGAGGAAATTCCGCCCCAGATGAAGGGAGCTAACCTGGAGGATATGTTGGAAGGGCTTTATCGGGCCCAGGTGGCCTGGGATGAGACCATGGGAACTATGGCTGTGAAAGCGGCTGAAGCCAGCGGGCGAAGACTGGTGGTGCTGGCTGGCTCCGGCCATATGCTTTATGGCCTCGGGCTCAATTTAAGAGCTTGGAACAAGAGTCACCAACCGCAGGCCACAATAATTGGCCTTCAGGTCCCAGAGAATTCCAGGCTGAAAGTATCGCGAGGTCTGGCCGATTACGTCTACGGGGTCAAGGAAAAACCATACCCGGCATACCCCGCTTTTAGCCTCAACTTGAAGAAAGTAGAAGGATTGACCAACCTGGTGGTGGCGGACAATCCCACTGAACCGCTGGCCAGAAATGCTGGTTTCCAGAAGGGAGATGTAATCTTAACGGTTGAGGATGGCCCGGTGGCTGACCCTCACGATTTCCGCTTGGTAATGGCCGGGCACAGCTGGGGAGATGAAATCAAGGTCAAGGTGCTGAGAAACGGCGAGGTGGTGGTGCTGAAGGTCAAGCTTGACCCCGAGCTATTAACAAAGAAAAATTGATGGCCGAACTGGAGATGACGAAAGTAAATGGCCTCAGAAATCATCCTGGCGACCAGAGCTGATGGTAGGTAGAATTTGATTGAATAAAATTTAGATGAAATAATGGAAAGTAGTTACTTGAAAGAATACCTTAAAAAAGGTTTTTCATTTATAAATAAAGAAGGAGGTGGCCCGTGCGCCAGAAAGTCCTTATTTCAACCATAGCTCTGCTGGTGGTTGTGTCTTTGACCGGAGCCGCGGTTACCGTTAAGACCCCGGCCGAGGAAAACAGGTACACCAGGTATACCCAGTACGAAGATATTGTTAAATTTTTGTCGGAGGTTGAAGCTGCCAGCAAGAACTTGAAGGTTAGACTCATCGGTCGTACCAAACAGGTTGAAAATTACCAGGCCCGGGACCTGTTCCTGTGTGTCCTGTCCGAGGAGGGGGTGAGCGAACCGGCCGAACTCAACCGGAAGAAACCAACCTTACTTTTTATTGCTTCCCAGCACGGGAATGAGCAATCAGCCAAAGAAGCCGCTTTAAGGCTGGTTCGCGACCTGGCTCTGGGCGACCTGCAAGCCTTGCTAAAAAAAATTAATGTCCTGATTATCCCCCAGGCCAACCCCTACGGTAACTTTTTCGATGTCCGGCAGAATGAGATTGGCCTGGACCTCAACCGCGACCACGTCAAGCTCGAGGCCGAAAGCACCCGGGCCATCCACCGGGTTTTCTCCCTCTATCAGCCTGAAATCACCATGGATGTGCATGAAAAGGGTGATGATTTCTACCGGGTGTCGGTGGGCTGCGTTTCTAACTTGAACATTCATCAATCGCTTCAATCCTATTCCCGTCAGGTCATTCTGAAGGAAATCGAAAAGAAACTGGACAGAAAAAAAATTACCTTTTTTGAATACCTGGTGTCAGAGCCACTGGGTGTGGATACTTCATCCGGGGCCCGGCTGCCAGCAGAAAGGACAGGAGAAATGAGGCGCCGTTTCAGCACTACCGACCTGAACGACGGCCGGAATAGCCTGGGCATCTATGAAACCCTGTCTTTCATCCAGGAAGGAGCCTCCCGTCATGACCTGGCCAGCCTGGAAGATAGGACTGGCTGGCAG
>JANLGB010000293.1:1655-1978 GCA_024653405.1 Candidatus Saccharicenans sp. | reverse complement strand
GTCGTAGGGGAAGTATTTCATCAGGGTGGTGATGGGAATGCCGACAAAATTATCCTGGCTTCGTCCTAACATGCTCCCCCTTTTCTTCAGGACGCCGACGACCACGAACTTTTTCGGGCCTATCCTGATTTCCTTCTCCAGCGGGCTCGTGTGCGGAAAGAGGACCTCGGCCAGCTCGGCCCCTAAGACGCAGACCTTGGCACTGTGCTTGATGTCGGACTCGCTGAGAAACCTGCCTTTCTCCGGAAGGTAGACGGACAGCACCTGGGGGAATTTTTCGTTCATGCCGAGGATGATGGAGTCCTCGCTCTTCGTGTTCTGGT
>JANLGB010000293.1:0-1645 GCA_024653405.1 Candidatus Saccharicenans sp. | reverse complement strand
TGATCGGGAGGCTCTCGAAGACGTTCACGACAAGGTCAACGGCCACGGCCTTGATGAGAGAGCCTTCCTGCTCAAGGGCGAGGGCGTCCTCAAAGGTGAGGTTTTTCCTCTGTCTTTCTTCCTCCGAACGTCGGCCGACCTGGATTCCTGGCTCATACTTGGTAACGATGATGATGTCCGAGCCGACCGATTCGAGCTCCCGGAGAAAAGAGCGGTTAAGACCCTGGATAATCGAGACCATCCCGATGACTGTCATAACCCCGATGACGATGCCCAGGACTGTCAGGAAAGACCGAAGCTTATTGTGCCAGAGAGAGTCGAAGGCCATGTCCAGGGATTCGCGGAGATAAAGGCTGCTTCTTTTCATTTCTCTCTGCCAGTAAGTTTACATTATTTTATACGAAAAAATAAGACCCCGGTTCATTTTGAGCGGTGGGCCATTGCCCCTTGACGGGCTTTGGATGGCGGTTGATAATTAGAAATCTATTAATCAGAGAAGGAGAAAACCATGTGCCAGTTTGACCTGCAGGCTGACGGCCAGAGGGTGCCCTGCCTTTATTTTGAGGAACCGGGAGAGATTAATACCGAAGCCACTCTCAAGAGAGCGGCGCTCAGGGCCGAAGAATTAAAAATTAAACAGGTGGTGCTGGCCTCGGCCTCGGGCCAGACCGCCCTTAAGGCTGCCGAAATTTTCCAGGATTGCCGGCTGGTGGTGGTCACTCATTCCACCGGTTTTTACCGGCCCAATTACCAGGAAATGCCCGCCGGGGTGCGGCGCCAGCTCGAAGAGAAGGGAATAAGCGTTCTAACCTGCCAGCATGCTTTCGGCGGGGTCAACCGGGCGGTGCGGAAGAAGCTCGGGACCTACCAACTGGATGAAATCATTGCCTTCACCCTGCGGGCTTTCGGGGAAGGGATGAAGGTGGCCATCGAGGTCAGCCTGATGGCTGCTGGAAACCGGCCAGCCCTGCCTGGCCCTGGGCGGGACGGAAAAGGGTGTGGACACGGCCATCCTGCTGAAGCCGGTTAATGCCCAGAATTTCTTTGACCTCAGGGTCATGGAAATCCTGGCCAAGCCCGGCTTCTACAAGGAAGAGGTCAGGGAAAAGTGAGCCGGGAAATTCTTAAGTAGGTTCCGGAACAAGGCCCGGCCGACTGCCCAAAGTTCGGGCTTTTAGACGATTGAATTCCAACAGCGACGGTCGGGCCGCCCGGGTTCCAGATTTCATCCAGCCCCGACGGAGGACCGCTGGCCTCAGGCCGACTCTATTTTTGCTCCCATTTCTGATAGAATATCAACAAAAGATTTTTCCAGGAGAAAAACCATTCTGAGACTTAACAAATTTTTAGCCCAGGCCGGGATAGCTTCCCGGCGAGAAGCCGATCTCCTGATTCAGGAAGGTCGGGTTAAGCTCAACGGCCGGGTGGTGACCGAGCTCGGAACCAAAGTGGACGAGACAAAAGACCGGGTGGAGCTTGATAACCGCCCGGTCAGGCTGCCTTCCCGCTCTGTCTATCTGATGCTGCATAAGCCGGCTGGCTATCTGGTAACGGTTGAGGACCCCCATCAGCGGAAGACGGTGATGGAGCTGCTACCGCGCCTTCCGGTCAGGGTCTTTCCAGTGGGGCGGCTGGATGCCGAAAC
>JANLGB010000292.1 GCA_024653405.1 Candidatus Saccharicenans sp. | reverse complement strand
GACTGAATGAAAGATTACGGGCACAGGCCAGTGCTGGTTGAAGAAACGCTGGCCTATTTACAGGCCTCGCGGGCCGGGGTCTATATAGATTGCACAGTAGGATTAGGGGGACATGCTCTGGAGATTTTAAGGAGAAATCCCGGAGCCAAGGTTATCGGGCTGGACCTGGACGAGCTGTCTCTCCAGGCGGCGGCCGAACGGCTGGCCAGGTACAAGGACCGAGTCAAGCTCTTCCAGATTGATTTCAGGGAGATACTCGACTTTAAGGACCTGGTGGCTTGGGAGGAAGTCAGGGGAGTTCTGGCCGACCTGGGCCTTTCTTCCTTTCAGCTCGATAACCCGGAGCGCGGCTTCAGCTTCAACCTGGAAGGGCCGCTGGATATGAGAATGGATACCAGACAGAAGACCACTGCCCAAAAAATCTTGATGACCTATCCCGAAGCCCGCCTGGCCGAGGTTTTCAAGAAGTACGGCGAACTGCATCATACCCGGCAGCTGGCCCGGAAAATCGCCAACCAGCGCAAACTGGGATTGCTGAGGACCACAACCGACCTGAAGAAACTGGTGGAAGAAGTTTACCGCTGGGTGCCACAAAAAAATCGCTTGCATCCGGCAGCCAGGGTCTTCCAGGCCTTGCGGATAGAGGTCAACCAGGAATTGAAGGGCCTGGACATTTTCCTGGAACGGCTGGCCCCAAAATGCCAGCCGGGCACCAGGCTGGTGGTCATTTCTTTTCACTCCCTGGAAGACCGCCTGGTAAAAAAGGCTTTCCAGCGGCTGGCTTCAGGCCAGGAAGGGCAACCGCTGGTCAGGATCCTGACCCGGAAGCCAGTTACCCCGAGCCCGGAAGAAATTGAGATCAATTCTCGCAGCCACTCGGCCAAGCTGCGGGCGGCGGAGAGAATATGAGCATGGTCAGAAAAAAATATACCTGGAAGCAGCTGGTTCTGGGCGCGGGCCTGGCTGTCCTGTTTCTGGGCAACCTGACCTTTTACATCTGGTACCAGAGCGAATCCATCCGTCTCGGGTACCGAATTCACGAACTGGAAATGAAGGTCGACAACCTGAAGGAGGAAATAAAGAGGCTGGAGGCCCGCAAAGAGGCCCTGCTATCGCTGGAAAGGATTGACCGGGTAGCCCGGAACGAACTTCGGCTCCAGGACCCTAAACCGGAGCAGATAATCTTTGAAAACCAGGTGGTCAAATGAAGCTCATCCTGCAGGACCGCTCGCCCTTTTCCCTGGCTCACCGGAAGAAGGTCAAATTCATCCTGGTCGGAGTGTTGTTCTGGTTCATGGTCATCAGCCTCCGGTTGCTCGAGCTCCAGGTTCTGGAACACAAGAAGCTGAAAGCTGAGGTGGTGGAACAGACCCAGGACCTGATCACCGTCCTGCCTACCAGGGGGACCATCTTTGACCGAAACGGAAAGATTCTGGCCCGCAGTCTGCCGGCAGCCTCGGTCTTCTTCTCCCCAGTCAAGGGAGAAAGCCTGGACCAGCAGATCAAAGGTCTCTACCAGATACAGAACCTGCTGGGGCTAAAAGACAGCGACCTCAGGAAAATCATCAACTCCATAGAAAAGAGAAAAAGGTTCACCTGGATCAAAAGAAAAATACCCCTCGAAGTGGGCGAAAAAATCCTGAAGCTGAAATTGCCCGGCATTTACCTGCTGCAAGAAAACAGGAGATTCTATCCCCAGGGACAGCTGGCGGCCCACGTCCTGGGTGGGGTAAATATTGATGACTACGGCCTGGCCGGGGTGGAATACTTTTATAACTCACTGCTCCGGGGAGAAGAAGGTCAGCAGCTGATCATGAAGGATGCCCGCAAGAGGGAATTCTTCATCGAGACCATCAAGGAAACCAGGCCCGGCCAGGATATCTACCTGAGCCTTGACTCCACCATCCAGTACCTGGCTGAGAAAGAACTGCAGCAGGCTGTGGAAAAACACCAGGCCAACTGGGGTTGCCTCATCATCTCTATTCCCTGGACGGGCGAAATCCTGGCCA
>JANLGB010000291.1 GCA_024653405.1 Candidatus Saccharicenans sp. | reverse complement strand
GATAGCACCAGCCACGTATTTTACTATCCCGGCTTTGAGGTCTATCTGACCCATTTCTTTCCAGTAAGAGGCTTTAACCTGAGGGATGCCGCTGCCGGCAGCTTCCGGGCTTATAAACCTGAGCAACAAACCGGCCACCAGAGAGGTGATGATGACCACCGCCAGGCTAGCTCCCAGGAAGAAACTTCTCGAGCGCAAAGAAAAGCTGAGAATAGTCTGGTCATAGATAAGGTTTACCAGCAGCATGAAAGATACTGCCAGAAGCCCGGAACCCAGGCTTAGGACCACGGTGATGGTGCCAGTCCTGAATTTTTCTGAGATTTGACCAATCATTTAGACACTGTTATGGTAGTTTGCCAAACCAGAAAATTTCTTTTGTGTAAATTCCATAGTTAGCAATTATCAGCAAGAGACCCGCCAGTTCCGGGCCGGGACTGAGTGGCCTCTAAATCAGCTTGACCTTTTTAACCGTCTGTTGCCTGAAATTTATCAAAAAAGTTCAAGGAATTAAAGTCGCCAGACGGATATGATTGGACGAAGGATGATCAGGTTGGAAGCCGGGAAAAGACTCAACCTCCCTCTGGGTTTCTCCTGACTTTATGAATAGAAATTCCTTGAGCCAATCTCTTGTCTATCCTGAGAAGCTTGAGGTCATCTGATTGAAAGTGAAAAAAATACGTTGCCACGACTGATTCTTCAAGAGCAATCTGAGCCATAAACAAATAATGGTTGAATGGCTATTCATATTTTCGCCCGCGAAATGGAAAGTGAGCTGGGGAGAAATGGGGCTTAATAAAAAGAGCTTCCGGGCTTAGCGCCTCTTTACCCGGGGACGTTTTTTGCCCTGACCTGACTGCCGGTCAGCAGTTAATTGATAAAGCCAGGGCAATAGTAATAAAATTCAAGAATAACAAGAAAGGGGAATATGAAAATTATGAGAACCTGGGTGAAATTACCAGAAAGAACTTTAAACCCTGTCTGGCGGAACCGGGCTCGGGTCGTAATGCTTGGAGTCCTGATAATTTCATTCCTGATTGTGAACCTGTTTTCCCGGGAACAGAATGAACAGAATAGGGAGCTGCCTAAGATAAAACCACGGGAGCTGACCGCCTCCCTCATCGGGCATGCCCACATCGACCTGAGCTGGCTCTGGTTGTGGGAAGAAACGGTGCATGAAGTTGGCCCGATGACTTTCTGGGGGACGCTGCGGCAGATGGGGCGCCTGCCCGGGCTGACCTTCGCCCAGAGCCAGGCGGCCATTTATGAAGCCATGGAGCAGAAATATCCCGAGCTTTTCCAGGAGATAAAGAAAAAGGTTAAGGAAGGTGTCTGGATACCGGTCGGCGGAATGTGGGTGGAGCCGGATTTGAACATGCCGGATGGCGAATCGCTGGCCCGGCAGCTCCTTCACGGGAAGCGCTATTTTCTGGATAAGTTCGGAGTGGAGGTTAAGGTTGGCTGGAACCCTGATTCCTTTGGCCATAACTGGCAGCTGCCGCAGATCCTTAAGAAAGCCGGACTGGACTATTATGTGTTCGAACGCTGTGCCCCTGAGAATACGGTAGCTTTCTGGTGGGAAGGTCAGGACGGCTCAAAGCTGCTGGCTTATGTCCCGCCCGGCTGGTATCTGGTGAACCTGAAGAACGGCGTTCGGGATTTACTGCTCAAGTCCCATCAGCAGACGCCAATTAAGAACTTTATGTTGCTTTATGGCGCCGGCGACCACGGCGGCGGTCCGAGGGATTCGGATGTAGAAGCCATCCTTAAATACAGTTTTGACCCCGAGCAGCCGCGGTTTGAATTCATCAATCCGGAGGACTATTTTCGGCAGATTGAAAAGGCGGGAGTGGATTATCCGGTGGTAAAGAGGGAGCTGAATTTCGCTTTTCCCGGCTGCTATACCACCCAGGTTGAAACCAAGAAGTCTAACCGGCGACTGGAGAATCTCTTGCTGGAAGCGGAAAAATTCTCGAGTCTGGCCAGACTGACCGGGGCCCGCGATTATTATCCC
>JANLGB010000290.1 GCA_024653405.1 Candidatus Saccharicenans sp. | reverse complement strand
TGGAAGCCGACGGCCGTTTATTCCAGTCCCCTGTCTCGCGCGCTAAAAACGGCGGAAGCCAGCGCCTTGCCTATCAAGCTCCAGGTTATGATTCATCCCGGTCTGTCCGATATCAATTACGGCGAGTGGCAGGGCCTGACACCGGAAGAAGTGGGCCGCCGCTGGCCCGAGCTGTTTGAGCGCTGGCAAACCAACCCGAGTAATCTGCATTTTCCCGGCGGAGAAGCCATTGAAGAGCGGCAAAGAATTGGAGTGGCTGCCGTCAAGGAGATAGCTGCTGCCCATCCTGGTGAAACGGTGGTGGCCGTGGGCCACACGGTCATCAACCGGCTGATTATCCTGGGTCTGCTCGACCTGGACCTCAGCTATTTCTGGCGCCTGCGCCAGGATAACTGCGCTCTGAATGTATTTGAATACCAGAACGGCCAGTTTCGGGCTGTCACCCTGAATGACACCGGTCATTTATTGAGATATTAGGGCAATGGAAGGCGTTCTCCTCTGGAAAATTCTGGCCAGCATCATCGGTCCGGCAATTTTCTGGATAGGTTATTTTTATTACAAGGACCGGCGGCAACCAGAACCCCTGGTGAACCTGCTGGAAGCTTTTCTTATGGGCTTCCTGGCCGGTTTTGTCTGTTTCCTGGCCTACGGGACCCTGGCCTGGCTCGGCCTGCCACAGGGCTTCAACCTGGTGGTATCGAAGGGACAGGCTAGGGATATCTTTTTGTATTCGTTGGGGATTGTCGGTCCGCTGGAAGAGCTTTTCAAGTTCCTGCCGTTTGCCCTGTTCATACTTCGGTGGCGGGATGTGGACGAGCCGGCTGACGGAGTAGTTTATGCTTCCTCGGTGGCCATCGGTTTTG
Organism: Candidatus Saccharicenans sp.; assembly: GCA_024653405.1. Classification (GTDB taxonomy): domain Bacteria; phylum Acidobacteriota; class Aminicenantia; order Aminicenantales; family Saccharicenantaceae; genus Saccharicenans. The sequence continues at coordinate 1,152 of JANLGB010000290.1, read as the reverse complement.
CCAGCTTTGAAAATCTGGGCTACCTGCCGCTGATGACCGGGCTGGCCTTTTTTGGCCGGGCCGTGGCCTCGCCCTTGACCCATGCCATTTTCTCCTCCATTTGGGGTTACTTTGTGGCTCGGGCCAAGGTTAAAGGCCAATCGGTATTCCTGGCGGCCATGTTCAGTATCCCTCTGGCCGCCATCTTCCACGGTCTGTTCAACGTTCTAACGGTTTCCAATTACCTGAGGATTTTCTCGGCCATCCTGGTGCTGCTGCTATGGCTTCTGATCATCTATCTCCTGGAAAGGCACAGACAGTCAGCCTGATTTTTCTGGCCGGTCAAGGTTTTCAGTCTGACGTGACTTTCGCCCTTAATCTTGCCTCAGCACGATTACTTCCACCCGGCGGTTTTTGGCACGGTTGGCATCGGTATCGGTGGGCGCGACCGGCTGACTGGAGCCAAATCCCTGGTATTTCATGCGCTCCGGGGAGACCCCATGGCCCAGCAAGAATTCAAAGACGGTGCGGGCTCGCTCGGTTGATAGTCGCAGGTTCAGGTCTTCCGAGCCGGTGGAATCGGTATGACCCTCGATACTCAATTTCATGTCCGGGAAAACCATCAGGATGCCGGCCAGCTTGGCCAGCTTCAACTGGGATTCCGGTTTCAGGGTGGCCTTGTTCACATCGAACAGGACCCCGGCCAGGTTGACGATCAGTCCCCGCGCGGTATCGGAAGTCTCGGCCACGGTGGACAGAGCCGTTTTCAATTTTGAAGCCAGCTCGTCCCGCTCCTTTTTGATGGCTTCCCGCTCTTCGGCCAGGCGGTCTCTCTCAGCTGCCAGGCTGTCCCTTTCCTGGGCCAGCTCACGGGTCTGGCGGGCCAGTTCAGACATTTCCTTGGCCAGGGCGGCCCGTTCCTGCTTTATTTCTTCCAGCTGACGGGCCAGCTGACTGGCTTCGCTTTCAGCCTGAGCGGCCCGCTGTTCCAGGGCCGCTTTTTCGGCCTGGCGCCGAGCTTCCTCTTCAGCGGCCGCTTTTTCTTCCAGGTACTTGACCGTGTCTTTTATGGCCCGGGTGGCATGCTGGACGGCGATCCGAGCGGTTTCAGCCATGGTTTTCTTGTCCCGGGTCAGGCTGCGGGCTTTCTCCAGGGCTTTCCTGGCGACTTCC
>JANLGB010000028.1:12308-15731 GCA_024653405.1 Candidatus Saccharicenans sp. | reverse complement strand
TAATGGCTTCTACTTTCATGAGTTAATGAGTATATTAAAATAAAAAACTTATTGTCAAGAATTTAGCACAAGAAAATCACAGAATTTTAAGCCGGTTTTGCACAGGCTAAGCTAAGCTTTTTCCACATCCCCGGGAAAAAAATATTTTATTTTTTCTGGTCAAATTTGATAAAATCCATTGACAGAAGGAAGATGAACATGAGCCTTAACCTGATTGAAGTGAAAACCAAGAAACAATTAAAGGAATTTATCTACCTGCCGGAGAAACTCCATGCCGGGCAGGAAAACTGGGTCCACCCCATCTATATGGACGAGTGGGCCTATTTCAACCCGAAAAAGAACAAGGCCTTCAGCTATTCTGATACCCTGATGCTGCTGGCGGACCAAGATGGCCAGGTGGTAGGCCGGGTCATGGGTATCATCAACCGCCGCTACAACGAAGTCCGCAATGAAAAAAATGCCCGCTTCGGCTACCTGGAAAGCATCCGGGACCAGGCAGTGGTCCATGCCCTGTTATCGCGGGTGGAAAACTGGGCCCGGGAAAAAGGGATGACCCGCATTATCGGTCCCTATGGCTTTTCCGACCAGGACCCCGAAGGCTTTCTGATCAAGGGCTTTGAAAACCGGGCCACCATCGCCACCTACTACAATTTTGAGTGGCTGCCGGAAATGGTGGAAAAAGAAGGGTACACCAAGGACATAGATTATTTCGTTTACAAAATAGAAGTGCCTAAGGAGATACCCGAAATCTACCACCGCGTTGCAGAACGGATTTTGCGGAAAGGCAAATTCCAGTTGCTGGAATTCCAGAAACGCAAGGACATCAAACCCTGGATCAGGCCGATCCTGTCGCTGATGAACGAGACCTATATCGACAGCAACATCTATGGCTACGCTCCCCTGGATGAGAAAGAGATGGATGACCTGGCCCGGAAGTACATGCCGGTGCTGGACCCCCGCTTCATCAAGGGGGTTCTAAAAGACGGCCAGGTGGTGGCTTTCGTCGTGGCCATTCCTGATATGACTGCCGGGATCAAAAAGGCCCGAGGCCGGCTGCTGCCCTTCGGCTTTATCCATATTTTGCGGGCCCAGAAGAAAACCAAGCAGCTCGACCTTTTGCTGGGGGCCATTAAGAAAGAAAACCGGGGCCTGGGGCTGGACGCCCTGATGGGCATGGCCATGCTGACTTCGGCCCAGAAAGCTGGCTTTGAGATCATGGATACGCACCACGAGATGGAGGCCAACGTCCGGGTGCGGTCGGAAATGGAAAGGCTGGGCGGGAAAGTTTACAAGATCTATCGGGTTTACCAGAAAGCCCTGGGCTGAGCCGGCGCCGGGTGGCTTTACTTGACCTCGGCCCAGTTCTGACCCCAGCCGAGGCGGGCCCGCAGAGGCACCCGCAGCGAGCAAACGTTTTCCATCCCTTCCCTGACCAGGGGCTCGACTGCAGTCCGTTCTTCTTCCGGCACCTCAAATACCAGTTCGTCGTGCACCTGAAGAATCATCCTCGTCTTGAGTCCCCGAGATTTAAGCTCCCGGTAAATCCTGATCATGGCCAGCTTGATTATATCGGCGGCTGAACCCTGGATGGGAGTGTTCAGGGCCATCCGGCGGCCGGCCTGAAAGGTATTGTTGTCAGGGCTTTTTAACTCCGGTATCTGCCTCTGGCGTCCGAAGATGGTTTCGGCGTAGCCTCTTTCCCTGGCTTTCTCCACGGCCGCCTCCAGGTATTCCTTGACTCTTTTATGCTCGGCAAAGTAGCGGTCAATGTACTGCTGGGCTTCGGCGGTTGAGGTCTCCAGCTCCCGGGCCAGGGAAAAAGCCGAAGTGCCGTAGATGATGCTGAAATTGATGATCTTGGCCCGGCGTCTCATTTCTTCCGGGAAAAGTCCGGCTGCCGGTCCAAAGACCCGGCGGGCTGTCTCGCTGTGAATATCGCGCTCGCTGAGGAAGGTTTCCACCAGGACCGGGTCCTCCGCCAGGTGGGCCAGCAACCGGAGTTCGATCTGGGAATAATCGGCTGAAAGCAGCAGGTGTCCCTCTTCCGGAATGAAGGCCTGCCTGATTTTTTTGCCCATCTCACCTCGGGCCGGGATGTTTTGCAGGTTGGGGTCTGAGGATGACAGTCGCCCGGTGGCCGTAACCGTCTGATTGTAAGAGGTATGAACCCGGCCGGTTTCCGGGTTAACCAGCTCCACCAGAGAATCGGTGTAGGTGGACTTAACCTTAGCTAATTGCCGGTACTCCAGAACCGCCCGGGCCAGGGGGTGCCGCGGAGCCAGCTCTTCCAGGATTTCCGTGGCCGTGGACAGCCCCCGGGTGACCCTGGTTTTCCTGGAGGCGGGCAGGTTGAGTTTATAAAAAAGAACCTGGCTGAGCTGCTGGGGCGAGTTGATATTGAATTCCTGGCCGGCCAGTTCATAAATCTGCTTTTCCAGGCGGCCCAGCTGCTTTTGGAGTTCTCCCCCCAATTCTCTTAACAGGTTTAAGTCCAGCCTGACCCCGGCCATTTCCATCTCGGCCAGGATTTCTATCAGCGGCAATTCGATCTCAAGGTAGAGGCGGTCCAGTTTCCGGGCCTCTATTTTTGGCCAGAGTACCCGGCTGAGGCTCAGGGCCAGGTGGGCATCCTGACAGGCATATTCGGACACCCGGTCCACCGGCACCCGGTCGACGGTCAGCTGTTTTTTCCCCTTGCCCACCAGGCTGTCAAAAGGAATCTTGGCTTCCTGCAGGTAATAAGCGGCCAGCTTGTCCAGGTTATGTTTGCCCCAGTTAGGTTCCAGAAGATATGACAGGACCATGGTGTCGTGGTGCAGGCCACCGAGCGTTATCCCCTCTCTTTTGAGAACTATGTAGTCGTATTTGATATTCTGGCCAATTTTTTTGAGGGCCGGGTTTTCCAGCAGGGGCTTAAGTTCGGATAGCACATAGTCGGCCGGCAGTTGCGTCGGGGCCAGGGGATAATTATGACGCAAGGGTATATAGAAGGCTTCACCCGGTTGGAGCGAAAAGGACAGGCCCACTAACCGGGCCCGGGTGGGATAGAGGTTGGTGGTTTCGGTATCCAGGGCCACTTCCCCCGCCTGCTCCATCTGCTTTAGCAGCCTCTGGAAGGACTCTTTATCCAGGATGGTCTGAAAGTTCTTTTTGACCTGATCCTTTTTATTAAAGTACTGCGGTATGAAACTGGTAAATTCCAGTTCCCGGTAAAGCTCAACCAGCGTTTCACTATCCGGTTCCCGAGGCCTGAAGGCTTCCAGGTCGAGTTCCAGCTCCAGGTTATCTTCCACCCGCACCAGCTGCTGGCTGAGGGCCAGCCGGTCGAGATTGTTCTTGAGGCTTTCTCTTATCCGGGGATTCTTGACCCGGTCCAGGTTCTGCTTCAGGCTATCGAGGGAGCCGAACTCCAGGATCAGGTTC
>JANLGB010000028.1:0-12298 GCA_024653405.1 Candidatus Saccharicenans sp. | reverse complement strand
GTTCCTGGCCGTCTTCTCCCCTATGCCCGGCACCCCAGGAATGTTGTCGGAAGCATCACCCCAGAGAGCCAGGACATCCACCACCTGGCTGGAACTGACACCAAAGACTTCTTCCACGGTTTTAGTTTCCTTGTTTTTAAGCAGGGTCAGGGCTTCCGGCTCCAGGTTCCGGTCCACTATGAAAATATCCTTGGAGGGATTCCAGCTGGCCACCCGGGGCCCGAGCACCTGGAACAGGTCTTTGTCGGTGGTAACGATGATGGTGAGAAGCCCGCGGGCCTCGGCCTTACGGGCCAGGGTGGCCAGGACATCGTCCGCCTCATAGTCGGTGTACTCAAAAAGCGGGATGCGCCGGGCCTGGAGTATTCTTTTTAAGACCGGCACCTGGACCGTCAGGTCCTGGGGCATCGGCCGGCGCTGGGCTTTGTATTCCTGGTAGGCCTGGTGCCGCAGGGTGGGAGCGCCGGTGTCAAAGACAATCCCCAGGTATTCGGGTTTTTCTTCTTCAATTATTTTATTAAGAGTGTTGATAAAACCATAGATGGCGTTGGTGGGAAAACCGGCAGAATTAGCCAACTTCTGGATGGCGTAATAGGAACGATACAGGAGGGAGTTGCCGTCTATTAGAAACAGTCTGCCGCTGGTCATTCGAGAAACTTGTCGTACTTCCCTTCCACGATTTCGTCCAGGACATCAGCATGCAGCTCTTCAACCAGATTCTGGATGATTTCTTTGAGGTTGGGCTCATTGAGATGGGCCGAGTAGGCCAGCCTTTTGGAGGCGATAACCCTTCCGGCCAGGTAGATCAATGATTCCACGTAGTTAAAGGCCGGTCCTTTATCCTGGGTCTGGACCATAAAGGTAGTACCCTTGTATTCAATTTTGGTATTATAACCTTCCATCGGCCTTTTACCTTCAAGTTGATTATACTCCGATCAGGGCGGCCTGCAAGCCTTAAAACCGCTCCCGGAGTCTGTTGACAACCCCGGTCAGGCTGGTATAATACTTGGTCATAAAAGGAATAAGCCATGGTCATTGATGTCAACGAAATCCCCAGGGAGGGCTTGCACATCGACCAGGATTTCGACTTTGCCAGTCTGGACCTGGTAGAAGAAGAAGCCGTCCTGCTGGAGCCGACCCATGCCGTGGTGGAAGTCCGGAAAGCCGGCAGCGAGGTCCTAATCAGAGGTAAAATCACCACCCGGCTGAGCTTCATCTGCAGCCGCTGTCTCCGCCCTTTTGAGTATGCGGTTGACTCGGTTTTTGACCTGGTTTACCTGCCGGAAGAGCTGGATGAGGTCAAGGAAGAACTGGAAGAGGAAGACCTCGACCGGTTTTTCTATTATCACCAGCAGCTGGACCTCAGGGAGATAATTCTGGAACAACTGAACCTCAGTTTTCCCTTACGGCCCCTGTGCTCAGAAGATTGCGAGGGTATTTGCCCGGTATGCGGTGAACTGATAAATCAGGGTCGCTGCTCCTGCCAGGTCCAGGATTCCGACCCCAGGCTGGAAAAATTAAAATCTTTTTTGAGAGATAAGAAATAAATGCCAAACCCAAAACGCAGACATTCACCTTCTAGGAAAGGCAAGAGAAGGTCTCATGACCACCTGACGCTGCCCTCTTTCTCTCTCTGCCCGAACTGCGGTAGCCCCAAGCTCCCCCACCGGGCCTGCCCGGAATGCGGTTATTACAAGGGACGGCAGGTCATTGAGGGTCAAGAACAGTAGGCGAGTTCCTGTAATGACCATCGCAGCCAGGGCCAGTGCCGGAGGCACCTTCCGGAGGGAAAGGAGCGACCAGCCGGGGATGGGCCAATCTTCTGAGACCACCGGTCTGTCTCGTCTTCCGGGAAATAATCCAATCGCCAGCAGGGACTCGGCCGCGGTCCGTCATCTCTCCGCCGTCCAGCCCAGGACGGGCCCAGGTTATGGTTTCCCGGAAAAATTGTTGCAAAAATTTCTGGAAAATATAGACTATCTAAGGCATGGTAAAATAATTTGCCGGGGATAAAGGGCAATAATTCATGATCACCACCATGAGAGCCATAGCATTATTTAAAAAGGAAGGCCCGGAGCTGAACTCACTAACCCGGCGGGAAATTTCTTCTGGCGGAGAGTGTGGATGATTTTTTCTGGTAGAGTCTCGCTGGTCACCGGAGCTTCGCAGGGGATTGGTGAAGCCATAGCCGAGGAACTGGGCCGCGAAGGCGCCACGGTCGTTCTGGTGGATATTCAGAAGGATAAACTGGAGCAGGTGGCCGCCCGGCTGGCCGGACTGGGCATTAAGGCTCACCCCTATGAAGCCGATGTCACCGACAGCCACCGGGCCAGCCAGGTGGTGGAAGAAGTCATCAGCTCCCTCGGGCGGATTGACCACCTGGTTAACAACGCCGGCCTTACCCGGGATTCCCTGCTCCTCAGGATGCGGGAAGAAGACTGGGATCTGGTGCTCCAGGTCAACCTGAAAGGTGCCTTCAATTTTTCCCGGGCTGCCCTCAAGGCCATGTTTGCCGCCAGGTACGGCCGGATCGTCAACATCGCTTCCGTGGTGGGCCAGATGGGCAACTTCGGACAGACCAATTATGCTGCTTCCAAGGCCGGGCTGATTGGTTTTTCCAAGTCCCTGGCCAGAGAAGTGGCGGCCAGGGGAATAACCGTTAACTGTGTAGCTCCTGGCTACATCACCACCCCGATGACCGACAAGTTGCCGGAGGAGGTCAAGAAGGCCTTCCTGGAAATAATCCCGATGAAGCGGTTTGGCCTGCCTACGGAAGTAGCCCGGGCGGTCAAATTCCTCTGTTCGGAGGATGCCGCCTACATCACCGGCCAGGTGATCAATGTCAACGGCGGAATGTACATGTAATCATAAAAAAATTTATGGGAGGTAACTATGGAAAGAGAAGAACTCTTAAAGAAGGTTAAGAGCATCGTGGCCGACAAGCTGAACATCGGCGAAGAACAGATCACGGAAAATGCTTCTTTCACCCAGGACCTGGGAGCCGATTCCCTGGATACCGTCGAACTGGTTATGGCCCTGGAAGACGAATTTGGCCTGAACATCCCCGATGACGAAGCAGAAAAATTGAATACGGTGGGCAAAGCCCTGGATTATATCCTGGAGCATTACAAAGGGAAATAAGGCTTCCCGGCTCCAGTCCATCAAATACCGCGGAATCAGTCTGTGACCACTTCAACCATGCCAGCCAGGAGAGTAGTTATCACCGGCCTGGGTCTGGTCACCCCCCTGGGCCTCGGCTGTCAGGCCAACTGGTCGGCCCTGCTCGAGGGACGGTCAGCCATCAGTCACATCACCCGTTTTGATACCAGCCGGTTCCCGACCAGGATTGCCGGAGAAATTAAAAATTTCAACCCCCAGCAGTTCATTGACCGGAAAGAAGCCCGGAAGATGGACCTGTTTATCCAGTATGCTATCGCCGCGGCCGAGTTGGCCATTCAGGATGCCGGCATTGACCCGGCACTTCTGGAGGGAGAAAGAACCGGGGTCTATGTCGGCTCGGGGATCGGGGGCATCGGTTCGATCGAAGAAACACACCGGGTGCTGCTGGAAAAGGGGCCGGAACGGGTCTCGCCCTTTTTCATCATCCAGACCATAATCAATGAAGCCCCGGGACATATCTCCATCCGCTACCGGGCTTCCGGGCCCAATATGTCCAACGCCACCGCCTGCAGCACCGGGGCCCATGCCATCGGCGAAGCTTTCCGGATGATCCAGCTGGGGGTGGCCGACCGGATGATTGCCGGCGGGGCCGAAGCGCCCATCACCCCGCTGAGCCTGGCCGGCTTCTGCAACATGAAAGCTCTCTCGGAAAGAAACGATCAGCCGGAAAAAGCCTCGCGGCCGTTTGATGCTCAGCGTGACGGCTTTGTCATGAGCGAAGGCGCGGGCATAGTCTTGCTGGAAGAACTGGGTGCTGCCTTAAAGCGCGGGGCCAGGATTTACGCCGAGATTCTGGGCTACGGGCTTAACAGCGATGCCTATCATGTAACTGCTCCCAGTCCAGACGGAGACGGCGCCGTCAGGGTGATGAAGATGGCCCTGGACGACGGCCGGGTCAGCCCGCAGGACATCCAGTACATCAATGCCCATGGCACCTCAACCCAGTACAACGATAAGACCGAAACTCTGGCCATCAAGAAGCTGTTTGGAGAATGGGCTGGCCGGCTCGGGGTCAGTTCCACCAAGTCCATGACCGGCCACCTGCTGGGTGCGGCCGGGGGAGTGGAAACGGCCATTACCGCCCTGGCCATCTACCATCAGCTTATGCCGCCGACCATCAACTACGAATTTCCGGACCCGGAATGCGACCTGGATTATGTGCCCAACCGGGCCCGACCGGCTGAAATCGTCCACGCCCTGACCAATTCTTTTGGCTTTGGCGGGACCAACGCCTGCCTGCTGCTAAAAAAGTTTGAGTGAAGAAAATCCGAAGCGAATAGGCGGACCGGTTGGTAGCTCAGCCGCCCGCCAGCACAGGCCGGCGCTTAATCAGTAACATGGAAACGGGCATGATCCCGGGTTTCCAGGCCTGCCAATTGATCAGATTAATAAGACGAGTTAATAGGACAAGTCTGATTCTGGCCCGGGCTTTTCATTAAGTGGGGCCAGGCCAATCTCAGGCTCCCGGTCAGGTCTCAAGCTGGTTCTGGTCTTCAACCGTCGGTAGCACCAGGCGGTTGCGGGTTGAGCGATGCTCCCCGACGCTGCTGACTCTGATGGCCGGCAGGTCCATGACCACGCATTTATTCTCGCAGATACCGCAGCCGATGCAGCTGTCGACGTTGACGAAGGGAGCCAAGTTGGTGGCTACCTTTCCCTCAGGCGTCAGGGTATCCACCCTGACCAGCTGGATGGCTTTGGGCGAGACCGGACAATGTTCTTCGCAGACGATGCAGGGCTTGCCCAGGGCGTAGGGCAGGCAGCGGGTCTGGTCCACCCAGGCGGTGCCGATTTTGACGGTGACCTTTTCCTCTACCGTGAGCTCCCGGATGGCTCCGGTGGGGCAGACCTGGGTGCAGAGTGAGCAATAATATTCGCAGTAGCCGATTCGCGGAACCAGAACCGGGGTCCAGACTCCTTCGGGACCGGCCTCGGTCAGAGCCGGGTGAAGGGCATTGGTCGGGCAGACCTTCATACATTCACCGCACTTAACGCAACGGGCCAGGAATTCGGGCTCGGCTGCGGCGCCTGGCGGTCGGATGAGGGCCGGATGGGAACGATGGCGGGCCGGACTGATCTTAAAAATGGGAGCCAGGAAAAGCCCGGTGATGGAGGTCAGCAGCAACCGGCGACGACTGAGATTCACTCCTTGCATCCTGGTGGCCTGGAGCCGGAGCGGGAAAGAAATAGCGGCTGTGGGGCAGATAGCGGCGCAGGTCTCACAGTAAACGCACTCCGAGCTCCGCCAGTCTTCGGCCGGATAAGGACGGGCATTGGTCTCACAGTGGATGGAACACAGGTGACAGTTGATGCATTTCTCCGGGTCGATTTGGAGCTGGAATAGGTTAAAGCGGGAAAAAAGGCCAAGCAGGGCTCCGGCCGGACACAGGTAGCGGCACCAGAATCTTTCTTTCCAGGCATTGAGCAGAACAGCCGCCAGGAATAAGCTGCCGATGAGCAGGGCATTCTGGAAAAGTCCGTTAAGGGCCAGGTTGCCCAGGGCCTGGCTGACGGCCTGACCCAGGCTCTTCAGTCCCAGGAGGTAGGCCAGGTTGCCCGACTGCGACAGCCCCAGGTTCAGCAGCGGGGAGATGAAGACGGCAAACGAACGGTAAAGGAAAGACAGCGGGTCCAGGTAACCCACCAGGTTGAGCGACAGCAGGCTGGCCGCCAGCACCAGCACCAGAATCAGGTACTTGGGGGCTAGGCTGGCCCGGTCATCCTTTTGGGGCTTCAGCCAGCGAGTCTTTTTAAATATAAAGGAAGAAAACTGGTGTAAGGCCCCCAGAGGACACAGCCAGCCGCAGACAAAGCGGCCAAAAAGCAGGGTAGCCACCAGAGTTAGCAACGACAGCAGGAGGGCGGCCATAAGCACCCTGGAAGCGAGGAGGGTGGTCAGCAGCAGCAGGGGGTCAAAGTGGAAGAACCTTTCCACCGTGATTTTCAGGTAGTCTTCCCCAGGATAATGAGTCTGCAGGAAGAGCCAGAAAAAGAGAAGGAAGAAAATTGATTGGGTGATAATTCTCAGGCGCTGTAGCCAGAGATATTTTTTAGACCGCTCTCTTTTCAATTCTGACTTTCTCCAGTTCAAATTGGCCCAGGCCCCGGCTTTGAGCCAGCTTCAGGAAGGCCAGCTCCTGGGGTTTGATCTCAAAAAAAGTCGCCCCGTAGGCGTCCACGGCTACGGGGTCCACTCCGGCCACCACCGTCTTCTGCAGCCTGGTATCTGATATCCGCCCTCCCTGGGGACCATTGCGAAAGAGAACCCGGTAGGCGTCCAGCACCGTTAGGGTAGGCTTGAAGAAAGCGCCCAGGTCGACCACGGCCTGGTCAATTTTCTGGTGCAGCTGGTTTCGGTTGCCGCCGATGGCGCCCAGCCAGTTCTTGAGTCCCAGCGTCACCCGGGAAAGGCTGTGGACCTTGGCGACGGGAACGTTGATCAGTTTGTCGGCCTCGACGAAATCCTGGAATACCTCCCATTCCTTGAGCCATTCACCCCTAAGGGCCATTTTTTTCAGTCGCTGTTCATCGGTGAACAGCACCCGGGCCCCGGCCGCCCTGGCCGCATCCTGGATGCCAGAGCGGGTGTAACAGCGTTTGGGTTGGTTGATGGTGTGGTCCATGACTATGACCTCTTTGGCCCCGGCTTCCAGGGTCATTTCCACCAAGGCTCTGACCACCTCGGGATTGGTGCAGGCGGCCATCTCCGGGGTCCGGTCCCAGCCGATGTTTGGTTTGAGCAATACCTTATCGCCCCGGCTGATGAACCGGGACATGCCCCCCAGGACTTTCAAGGCTTCCCTGGTTATGGCCGCTGGTGATTCCCCTTCGACCACCGCCAGCTCGGGCCAAGCGGTCTGGCTGAGGAGGCCGGGAGAAAGCTTAAGGGCCAGCCCACCGACAATCAAATTTTTAATAAAGTCTCGCCTTTCCATTGTCTAACCTTTTCCTAGTGATTTAACGTATTCCATGATACCACGAAAGAGTCCCAAGGCTACAGCCTCGCGGTAGATCTCGGTTTTAAGGGCAGCTTCTTCTTTGGCATTGGACAAGTGGGAAGTCTCCACCAGCACCGCTGGCATTTCGCTGCCTATCAACACCCAGAAGGGGCCGCCCTTGACTCCCAGGTCATCGCGGGGGCCGAAATTCTGTTTCAGGTGCTGCAGCAGGTGGCTATGGATTTTTTCAGCCAGGTCGCGGGACTCTTCATATTTAGAATTCTTTATGACTTTGTCGACGATTAATTTCATATCCCGGATGTTCTTGGTGGATGAAGCATTTTCCCGGGCAGCCAGTTCGTTGACCGCCGGGTCGGGACTGAAATTCAAGTAAAACGTCTCTACCCCGGTTCGGTTTTTTCTCGGGCTGGCGTTAAGATGAATGGAGATAAACAAGTCGGCTGCTTTCTGGTTGGCCAGGGCCGTGCGTTGTTCCAGCGGAAGAGTCTCATCCTTATCCCGGGTCACAAAGACTTCAAATTTGCCCTGGGTTTCCAGAAGCACCTTCAGCCTCCGGGCCAGGTCCAGAGCCACGTCCTTTTCCTTGAGCCCTGATGGGCTGATACAACCCGGGTCACTCCCACCATGCCCCGGGTCGAGGACGATGCGCCGGACCCCCAGACCCAGCTGGCGGACCAGCGAATAACCGGAGCTGGAAGGGGCCGGGGGCTGCGGTTGATGGCCCGTGGGCCGAGCCGTTTCGTCGGCAGGCCTAGACCTCGGAGCTTCTGCTGCTGATGGGGCCGGTCTGGCAGCTGCTACTCGCGGATAAATGTCCAGCACCAGCCGGTTCGGATTTTTAAGGTAATAAATTTTTTCAGCCTGCTTGGTCCCGGGCACCAGCTCCAGGGTCAGGCGGACAGTAGACGGATTCTTCTGGGCCAGTCGCAGGTTTTTAACGCAGGGCGAATTCACCTGGTAGGAGGTCCCGTGTAATCCCAGCTTCAGGCGGGCCTGAAAAATATCCAGGTAAAGTCTCTCCGGATTCTTGAGCTCGGCAGAATAGTATTCTCGGACTTTCTCTATTTCCAGAACTAAGCGAAAGAAATCAGGATGCTGGTGGAAACGCAGGCTCCTGACCTCAGCCCTGGGGTCTGGCTGCTGGCTGCTGGTCAAGATAAAGATGATAAGAAGCAGAAGGAACAGCTGGCCCGGGCTCAGTTTCTTTGGCATCAAAAACTTTTTATCTTCAATACAGTAAATACCAGCATCCCGGGTTTAAATCAACCCGCCGGGAAAATCAGGCCCCGAATTTCTTGAGCTTGAGGGCGCAGGCCAGCATCAAAGGCATGGCCTGGAGTGCCGGGAAGCGGCCGAGGCTACCCCGGGCGCAATCTTTCTCAGTAAAGCGGTTGACCTCGTCGGCCGGGGCCCGGTCTGAAACCAGGACAAAAGGATTGGGGTGCCAGGAATGTGACTTCAAAACCGAGGGGGTGGAATGGTCCGAGGTGACGACCAGGACCTCAGGTCGGAGCTGCCACAGACGCGGCAGGTAAGCGTCGATTTCTTCTATGGCTTTAACCTTGTCCTCGTACCTCCCGTCTTCGCCGGCCGAGTCTGTTTTCTTGTAATGCAGGTAAAAGAAATTATAACGGTCATAATTTCTTTCCAGGACAGAGAAGATATCTCCGGTGTCCGGGCCAACCTCCAGCACCTCCATCCCCAGCAGCCTGGTCAGGCCGCGATACATCGGGTAGCTGGCGATAGCCGCGGGCTTGATCTGGTAGAGCTCGGGCATTGACGGCAGGTGGGAGGGGAACTTGGAAAAACCCCTAAGCAGGGCATAATTGGCCTTGGGTTCACCGGCCAGGACGGTCTTCAATTGCTCCAGGAAAAGGTTGACCAGGCCGGCCGTGAATTCGGCTTCGGGCGCCAGGGCCCGGGCCGGGATGGCCGGTTTCCCCTCTTTCTGGGGGTCGGCGTCGCTCAGGGCGTCGGATAGGCCGGGGCCGGAAAGCTTCAGCACAAACCGGTGCTCTTTCCCCGGATAGAGGCTGACTTTAATGCCGTTAAGTTCTGGCAGCTGTCGGTTGATGTCCTGGCACAGCCGGCCATTTTCTTCGGTAGAAATTCTTCCGGCCCGGCGGTCCACCACCAGTCCGTCGCGCAGGGTGGCAAAATTGCCCCGGGCCACCACGTCTTCCCGGCCAACTTCCACCCCGGTACCCAAGGATTCCAGGATACCTCGTCCCAGTTGATATCGGAGGGGGTCGTAACCGAAAAGCGACAGGTGAGCCGGGCCTGAGCCGGGGGTTATTCCCATGAAAACGGGGTCGGTCAGGCCACAGACCCCGCGGCGGGCGGTCTCATCCAGGTTGGGCTTGTGGGCCGCTTCCAGCTCAGTCCGACCGTTAACTGGCAGGCCGCCCAGGCCATCCATGACCAGCAGGATTATTTTGGAGTCCGTCGGTTGAACCAATTCTCTGGCTAATGTTTCCCATTTCATGGCTTTATTATATGGGAGCACCTGATTTTATTCAACCGTTTCAGCAGCAGAAACATGTTTAGCTTTTTCCTGGCCAGGATATAGCTTAAAAAGAAGAAAAAGAAGTTAGGCAATCGTCCGCTCCGGTTTGACCGGTGACCATCCTGGCAGCTTGGGGTCATCGCTGAGGCAACTTTCTTATTTAGCAATAGTTAGGTAAAATGATATTCCCGCACAGGAAGAATTAAACCCGGGTCTCGTCTAACAGATTGAGGCTCGAGAAGTGAGTACCTTATGGAAGAGAACCAGATTGTCAGGCTGGCTCAACAGGGAGACCAGGAGGCTTTCTCTATGTTAGTCCAAGCCTACAGGAACCGGGTCTTTGGCCTGGCCGTCAACGTGGTGCATAACCGGGAAACCGCCGATGACCTGGCGCAGGAAATATTCCTGAAGGCCTATCTCTCCCTCTCCCGATTCCGGTATGAGTCGGAGTTTGGCACCTGGCTGTATCAGATTGCCATGAATCACATCAGAGATTACCTGAGAAAGCATAAGAAGGAGAAAAATGACCTGAGGCTAGAGGATATCCCCGAGCCCGGGCTGTCGGAAAAAGAGACTTCTCTCCAGCTGGCCGAGCTGCAGGAGGAGGAGAAGCGTAAGCGCCTGCTGCGGCAGAAGCTGGAAGAAATGCCCGAGAAGTATCGTCTAATATTATCTCTGAGAGATATCCAGGGCCTGAGTTATGAAGAAATCGGGAAGATATTGAAACTTTCGCCGGGAACGGTTGACTCCCGGCTGCACAGGGCAAGAAGGTTATTAAGAAAAAAACTGGCTCCTTATCTGAGCCGGGAAGGAGGACAATCATGAATTGTCATCGGGCCGAAAAATTGATTTCCCGGCTGGTGGACGGTCGGCTGGATGCCGGGACCGCTACCAGGCTGGAGGAGCACCTCAAGGTCTGCCCTTCCTGTGCTCAATTGCTGGCCGATTACCGGAAGCTCGGAGCGCTGCTGTCAGAACTGCAGATGAGGGAAGCCGAACCCCTCCCCTATTTCGAGCAGAGGCTTCTGGCCAAGCTGAACACCGCCAGCCGACCTTCACTGTGGGCCGTGGTTGAGAAGTGGTATGCCGCGGCCGTGCCCGTCTTCCTGGTGGTGGCCATGGTGCTGGTGGGGGTTCTGTTCTTGTTCCAGCCGGCCGAAAGGCAACTGAGCCAGTCTGAGCTGCTCCTTTTCCAGGGCCAGAGCCCGCTCACCGAGACCAGGGCCATTTTTGAGGAGCAGAAACCAGAGGACCGCCAGCTGCAATTGCTGTTTGCCGGGCTGGAGAGCCAGGAAATCGTCAGGAGAGGTAAACAATGAACAATAAATATAAACTCTGGGTGACCCTGTCCCTGGTTGTGGTTTTCATACTGGGGGTGGCGGTTGGAGTCCTGGGTGACAGAATGTTTCTGGGGAAAAAGAATGTCGCGCCCCGGCAGAGGCAGGAGCCGTTTCCCACTTTGGAAGTGATTTCCAGGGAGTTGCAGCTCACCCCGGAACAGGAAGAGAAGATAAGGGAAGTTTTCAAGCGCAGTGAAGAAAGGTTTCAGGCCTTCAGGAAGGAAGTGCACACCCGCCTGACCGAACTGCGCGAACAGCTCAAGACCGAGATGGACGAGGTGTTTACCCCGGAGCAGGAAAAGAAAATGCAAGAGTTGATGGACAGATACATGCGCCAGCGCAGAAGGGAAGTTCCCCCGCGGCGTGATGATAAATCTCAAACTCCCCCAGAAAAGGAGAAAAAAGGAGAATAGCGATGAAGAAGAAGACCGTATTCATCATTCTAGCCATAGTGGTCATCGTCGGTCTGGTGTTAGGTTTTACCCTGTTGAAGAAGGGATCTAACAATACACCCAAGTACCGGACGGAAAAGGTTACCCGGGGCGATATCGAAGCCGTGGTTACCGCCACCGGCACTCTGAATCCAGTGGTGCTGGTGGAAGTCGGCAGTCAGGTTTCTGGCAAGATCGAAAAAATCTATGTTGATTTTAATTCCAAGGTGCAAAAGGGCGATATCCTGGCCGAACTGGACCAATCCCAGCTCAGGGCCAAGATCGAGCAGAACGAAGCTAACTACCAGAGTGCCCAGGCTTCCCTGGAAAGGGCCAAGATTGCCCTGGAAATCGCCCAGAAAAAATATGAAAGAGCCCTGAGCCTGTTCGAGAAAAACCTGATATCCTTTGAGGAAAAAGAACAGGCCGAGGCCAATTACCTTCAGGCCAAGTCCGACCTGATTTCCCAGGAAGCGCGCACCGAACAGGCCAAGAGCCAGTTGGAAGCCAGCAAGGTTGACCTGAGCTACGCCATCATTCGCTCGCCGATTGACGGCGTGGTTATTTCCAGGAACATCAACGTCGGGCAGACGGTGGCCGCCAGCTTCCAGGCTCCCAAGCTGTTTGAAATTGCCAACGACCTGACCAAGATGGAAGTGGAATGCCTGGTGGATGAAGCCGATGTGGGCAAGGTGAAAGAGGGCCAGAAGGTTAAGTTCACTGTTGAGTCCTACCAGAACGAAACCTTTAACGGAGTGGTGCGCCAGGTCCGCTATTCGGCCCAGACCGTCCAGAACGTGGTCAGCTACTCGGCCATCATCGATGTCGATAACTCCAGCCTGAAGCTCCTGCCGGGCATGACCGCCACCTGTTCCATCATCG
>JANLGB010000289.1 GCA_024653405.1 Candidatus Saccharicenans sp. | reverse complement strand
CCCAGGATGTCGTAAATCAGGTCAAAATGTTCGACCACCACCCGCCGCTTGTGCTCTATCGCCCGCCGGATGGCTTCCTTGATCTTGTATTTCTGGGTGAAGGCCAGCTCGTGGCGGACATCGAGGTGGAAGGTATGTCCGGAAAAGTAGTCATCGGGAGAAAAAGAATAGATAGGTGCCTTTCTTATGTTGATTCCCTCGTCCTCGTTGGTCAGCTCCAGTCCGGGAAAAAGGCCCTTGATCAGCGTCGACTTGCCCGAGCCCTCCTCGCCGATGATGCCGATCAGGTGGTCGGTCGGCATCAGGTAGCGACGGGCGATTTCGCTGGCCACCAGGTAAAGGCGGTAACGGCCACGCGGGGCGTAATACACCGCATAGATCAGCGTATCAATCCGTGAAAGTTGTCTCGGGTCCATTCTTTGCCCCCGGCTCCTTAATAATTCAGGTCAAACAGTGGAACATGCTGTTGGGCACCGTAGATGTCGGTATCGCCCGGTGCGCCCGACGGAATCTTTCGTTTCAGGGTGACCTTGATGGCCTGGCTCGGTTCAAAATAGACAATCTTGAGAACGTCGGCTTCCGGAATCCGGTACAACCTGGCGATTTTCCTGGCGGTAATTATCTTTTTCTCCCTGAACAGCTCGAAGTGGCGCCTGTCCTTGAACATGATATCAAGAGTCAGCTCAAAAGGTCCAGAGTTCTTGGACCGGATAACCCGGGCTACCTCAAGTAGACTTCTTTTTTTCTTCCTGGTTTTTCTGGTTGTGGCTGTCATTTGTTCCCCCTTAGATATTTTCCGTTTCAGTCCGGAAAAAGCCCGGGTCTTCCACCTTCATCAGATGATAGATGGAAAACTCATACACCCGACCCATGGACACATCCGATGGAGAAAAGGGAAAGGCCAGGTTGCCAGCTGTGGCCAGGCGACCTTCGTAGCCATAGTGCAGCAGGGCCGACCTGGTAACTGCCAGTAGAGCGTCGGCTTCTTCCTGGCTGCGCCCAATGGTCTCGATGACTATACCCAGCTCGTGGGCGTGGGTCTTCCTGACCGGTTCCAGCTCGCCCATAACTCCGTTCTGGCCGTAGACGTGGAAGAAAATCCGACCCTCTTCCGGCTTGATTTTCATAATTTCCCGGGCCCGGGTTTCAACTGCTTTAAGGATTGAATCAATTTTTGCAATCATGATCGGGTCGCGCACCCCGGCCACGCTGATCGAACGGCAGCCTGTCAGCCGGACTCCCTCCAGCTTAACCCAGTAATCTTCCGTGGGCACAAACCGGCTGCCCCTGACCCGAACCCGTCCCCGCCCGATATCCTCGAATGAGCAGGACCGGAGGTTGATTACACCCCCCGGACCCGGCAACTCGTAGGGGTCTGATTTTTCGTATAGCGCATGGGCTGCGGCCGATTGCGGCGTGAACTTTCTTTCGGGCGACAGCGCTTCCAGGATGAAGGAATCCTCCTCCAGTATTCCCAGGGCACAGTCCGAACCCGAGCCTGGGGTGGCGGCAATGGCCGCGCACTCCAGTATCTTTCCGAGATGAAGGGCCAGCCCCGGGTCGTAGCCCAGGGAAATCGGCAAGGCGGCGAAGACCGCAGGGTCATAGGACCGGCCGGCCACCACCACCTGGCAGCCTTCCTGGAGAAGCTTGATGAAAGGTTCCACGCCCATCTGGGCCACGATGTTTTGGCTCTGGTCGACCACTTCGGGAGTTAGTTCGGGCACAAAAGCCAGCGGGCGGATCCTATTTTCTTTCAGGGCCTTTTTGACCGTGTCTTTATCCACGTCACCGTAAGCCAGGCCCAGCTTGAAATGGAGTTTTTCTTCCCGGGCAATTTCCCGGACAATTTCCAGACACCACTGGAGATGAGGCCTGGCCCCTGATCCCCCGGCCGTACCGATGACCACCGGAATGTGGTTCTCCACTCCGGCTTTTATCATCAAGCGCAGGTCACGCTTGACGGCCGTTCTGTTGGTAAAGGACTTGCCGGCACCGAGGTAATAGGGCCCGGGGTCGGTGGAGCC
>JANLGB010000288.1:1774-2029 GCA_024653405.1 Candidatus Saccharicenans sp. | reverse complement strand
TCACGACCTGTATTCGTTTAAAATTCAATTTCGCTGCCAGGGCGGCATTTATCAGGTATAGCTGAAGTTCATCCGTCTTAAAATTTTCTTTCTGGCTGAACTCGTCAGCCGCCCTCTGGGCCAGCACGCTCAATTCAACCTGTTCTTCGACCTGGCTCAGGCCCGCACTCATCCTGATCTGGCTTGCTTTTTCAAGAAGCTGGCGGCTCGAAGTGGCGGTCAAGGCCTGCCCCGGCTTGATGAACAGCTCGGTTA
>JANLGB010000288.1:0-1764 GCA_024653405.1 Candidatus Saccharicenans sp. | reverse complement strand
CTCAGCTCTGCTATTTCTTCGACTGCAGTCGACCCCGCCTTCTGTCTGACCTGGCTGATTTTTTGCAAAAGCTCGCCACTCGAGCCAGAGGTTAGCGGCCGTCCCAGCTTGATGAATAATTCGGTTACCAGGAAAGCCTTGTTCGGGCCGGACCCCCTGGTTTCCACTCCGACGCCGTAATGGGTATACCTCGGGTCGAGCAGTATCATCCGGTGTCCCGGGCTGTCCATAAAACCCCGATGGAGGTCTTCGGCCGAGGTGTAACCCTGCCCCACGTTCTCGCCGAAATGGGAGAATTGAATTCCAGCTGCTCGCAGTCGGTCATCCGGGCCCCCGGTAGTCGGCGATATGTGGCCTATAAAGTTGTTCCTGGCCATGTCTAGACTGTGCCTTTCTGCAATTTCTTCCAGCCGCGGGTCTCTTTCCAGCCGACCGAGCCCGGCCCGGGCCCGTTCTTCGTTGATCAGGCTGTAAAGCTTTTCCCGCACGGTCGAGGCCGACTGTTCCCGGGTGGCAATGGCGTCGGTGGCATCTCCGGAGAACTGGCGCGCCTGCGGGCCAACGTAAACCGGGAAGTTGGCCAGAACCTTCGGCCCCCGCTTATTCCTGGCCACGACTTCAACCTTGTGTTTTTCGGGCGACTTGAAGTCGAGTTTAATCCAGGCCGGGTGCAGGTTCAGATTTTCGCCGTCCACCGGACTCACCTCCGGCTGTCCTTCGGGTGGCGTATGAATGATTACCGGTTCCTTAAATCCTGGAAAAATTCCGAGCTTGAATTCGACCTCGCCCGGCTGGCCCAAGTTTCGGGGAACAGGCGAGAGGAAAAGATGGCGTGAAGAAAACGCGATTATGACTGTAAGCAGGCCCGAGGAATGAATTTCAGCCAGTGCCCCGTAGTGAGTGTATTCTTCGGCCTGCTCCAGTTTTATTAGATTTTCTTTGATCAGCGAAGGCAGGCGAGATCTCGGCGGAACCCGAATGAAAAGTGAATGGGGCAGAGGCTCCGGCAGCCCCAGCCAGCTGGCAGCTTCATTTATGGCCACCGCATCCGGGCGTAAGTCCACCTCGTAAAGTTCATTCAGCCAGCGACAGAAAGCAGCCAGGCGCGGGTCGGGTTCCCAGCGCAGGCCAAGGTCTCTGAGCACCTCGGGCAAGGCTTTTTCCAGGGCATAGCTCTGGCTACCGCTTATGGCCGATCCCGACGGGGATTGAGAAGAATAGAACTGGGCTTCCTTCAACCTGGTCAGGGCCTGAGTGGCCGGGCTGTCGCCGGCTTGCTTGGCCTGCTCTGGTGGCCAGGCGAAGACTGAAGAGATGACCACAAACGGAATGACGGCGGACAACATAATAAGGCAGGCCCGGAAGTTTGGCTTTTTCCCCGAGGTCTCGGTCGTCATTGTTTCCTGGCTAATGTAATTAAAATTTAAGAAAATTTGACTTTCTGGTCAATTGAAATATTGCTATGTTTATGCACCCGGCGCAGGAACCAGGAACTGGGGAATCTGCGATCACCACTAGACGGCATTTTAAGCACTAACATCGGGAAAATTGCCGTATGAAATTAAATAGGCAATAGGGTTCCGTTAACACCACCCCCAATATCACCCTTTTGGTATCGCTCGTATTCTTGCCTAATCTGGTATAATCTCCTGAGTCTTATGAAAATATTTACCAGGAACCAAGCCCTGCCGCTGAGGCCCGAGCCCTTTGTCTTCCGCCTGGAATGGAAACCCGGGGCGGAGTGGGCCGGCTCAGCCCTGGAAG
>JANLGB010000287.1 GCA_024653405.1 Candidatus Saccharicenans sp. | reverse complement strand
GTTGTTAAGTCGTGTTCGCACTCAGTTTCGGCGAGGTAAGACTGCCAGTCTTCCAATCTATAGGCCAGTGGTAACGGGCTTAAAATAATGTCATCTGTGCCAAAGAGATGGGCCCTGGCGCTTGACCACTGGTAATCTTCTGGCCGGCTGACCAGGCCAGCCCTGACAGGATTACGTTCTATGTATCTCATGCACCGGTAAAGATATGTTTCATCCATCGGGTAAGAGATAAACCGCCCTTGCCAGAGATGGCCTCTCCATTTATTCCTGGCATTGATCATCAAAGTATATTTCTTGTGGGTCTCAGCAATGGCCCGTCTTAGCCCCAGCATATCTTCAGGAACGGCAATCAGGTGAACATGGTTATCCATAAGACAATAACACCAGATCTTCACTCTTTCGCGGCTCGAGTAATGGCTCAGAAGTTCCAGATAAGTCTTTTTATCATCTTCAATAAAGAAGACTGGCTGGTTGCGGTTGCCACGCTGGATGATATGATGCGGGGCATTCGGGAAAACTATCCTGGCTTTTCTTGGCATAGCATTGTAATAGACGTAACAAACTTGGTTTTTATATCAAAATTCGGAAAAATTCATTGAGGGGTACACCTGACAGGTGTCCCCGTTTAAGACCTCGATTTATAAGGGGAGAAAAAGATCAAAAAAGCCACAAGAGGGGACACCTGACAGGTGTCCCCTCTTCTACCCTCTTCTAGAGGTTAAAGCGGTAGGAGAATTTCACCAGGAAGATGTTATCGCCGGGGGCGGTGAACAGATTGCCCAGGTCCCGCCACAGCGACAGCTGCCCGGGATAGCTAAAATCCGCCCGGTTCTGGGTCCAGACCAGGTACAACAAAGACCCTGGCCGGTACTCCCATCTCAGCACCACCGTGCCCCGCATCGACTTGTAGTTAAAGTCAGGTTTATATATATAGAATGAAGCCGCCGGGCCATCGCCATCCGGGTCAACAAGATAGCGCCCGTCTTCCTCGCTGATCGTCGAGCCACCCTCCCCGAATACCAGGTAATCGTAGGCCCGTGGCCGGTTGAGCTGCTTGAAGCGGTCATACTTACCCACGGCAATAAACGGCTGCAGGTAAGCCTGCAAACTCAGCCTGGGCGTGAAAATCCAGTTTATCCTGATTTCGCTGGCCACGATTTTCTGGTCAATCCGGCCGAAAATATAGCGCAGGCCAAAGGTTTCAGTCATCAGCGGGTCGGTCACCTTCTGTACCCATTGGGTTTCATTCTTGGAAAACCCAATCATTGGCCCAACCGAAAGGCTGAGGTTGGTCCGTGGCTTCCAGCGCACCGAAAAGTCAGCCATCCATTCGCTCGAATCTCGATGAGCCCATTGGTAAGAAAAATTACCCTGGAGCACCACTGGCTTCCTGGAGTCGCTGTTCAAGAAAAGCTGGTGCATCACTCCGTAAGGTGTCAGAGCCAAGGGCCCTCCCCTGGTCAGCCGATTGCTCAGAGCTTCCGGCACATAGATTAGCGTATATTCAAAGTTCCACCAGTTTTTCAGAAGACCCTGAAAGTCGGCGGCCAGACAGTTAAAAGTTCGGTTGCCGCCAAAATCATACTGCACCGAACCTCCTGCAATAGCCGTCCACTGCCGGAAGACTTTCCCTGGCTTTGTCTGCTGGTAGCCGTAAAGCCCCATGATGTCCACCAAGTCTGAGCCGGAACTCTGGAAGCCCACATCATTGGGGTCAAACCCCGGCGACAGGGCCCCAGCCGACAGCATGAACAGGTGATGCCCCTGCTGCTTGGCCAGCTTGAACTGCCCGGCCCAGCCGTTGAGGCTGGTGGCCTCGGGATTGAGGCTGACGTGGCTGGCATCGGGTCTTTGAAAGTAATGCATGGAGGACTGCTGCAACCGGTAGATATCTTCCTGGCTACCCTGGATGAAGGTCCCCCCAAGCCAGCCCCCGACCACCCAGGTTCTTTTCTTATCCAGAAATGACCAGCCGTCCAGGGCCAGGCTGAAAGCCCTGCGATTGAGAATGGCCGAAAGGAGGTCATCGTCCAGGTCGCGGACGACCGCGG
>JANLGB010000286.1 GCA_024653405.1 Candidatus Saccharicenans sp. | reverse complement strand
CCGCCGAACCTTTCAAACAGACGGTCGGTCGGGTTAACTTTCTTCCAGCTTTCGCCCTGGTCGTCCGAGCGATAAACTTCTGCCCCGACTATATCAGGGTAGGTGCGGGGCCGGCCGTAAGAATCCCTTTCATTGGGCGAGGGCTGGCGGGTGGGGGTATGGTTATCAACGTAGGCGTAGACCACGTTGGGTTTACTGGCGCAGAGGTCCAGGCCAATTCGTCCGGTGTATTTAGTCTCGGGCAGTCCGTTGGTCAGTGGCTTCCAGGTTTTGCCGCCGTCGGTCGTCTTGTAAAGATGGTCCCCATCTTCTGGCACCGGGTCGCTCCAGCGCTGCCTGATTCTATTCCACATGGAAGCAATCAGCGTATCAGGATTCTTGGGGTCCATCACCAGGTCAATGCAGCCCGTCTTTTCGTTGATGTAAAGAACCTTCTGCCAGGTTTTGCCGCCGTCGGTCGTCTTGAAAACGCCTCGCTCGGGATTGTAGGTCCATTCATGCCCGGAGGCGGCCACGTAGACAATATCGGGGTTGGTGGGGTGGATGCGAATACGGCCGATAGTATTGGTATCGGTCAGGCCGCAGTGCTGCCAGGTTTTTCCGCCGTCGGTTGACTTGTAAACGCCGCTGCCAGCGATAGAAGCCCGAAAAATATTGGCTTCGCCGGTTCCGACGTAGATGATGTTCGGGTTGGATTCGGAGATGGCTATGTCGCCGATCGACAGGGTGGGGAAGTCGTCAGTAATCGGCTCGAAGGTGACGCCGGCGTTTTCCGACTTCCAGAGGCCGCCGCTGGCAGTGGCCACGTAGATGACCTTCTTATTATTTCTGGGCACATCGACGTCGGTGCATCTCCCACCTTGGCTCTCTATTTCCCCGCCGATGTGGCGCCACTGGAGCTCCCGGTAAGGACTCGAAGCTTTCATTTCCAGGTGCTGCTGGTGCCATTTGAGCCGCAGGGCCGGGTCGGTATTTTCCACCTTCTTCTGAACCTTAGCCGGGGTGACCGTTTTCTGAGCACCCAGGAAACCGGCCAGGAGAATAAACAGGACGCAAGCCAGCGCCCAACGAAAATTTTTATTTTTCATAATCCCTCCTGGAGTAAGATTTTTGGTCAAGACATCGGGATTAAGCTAAATTTTTTCGGGCCTATCTGTCAAGAGAATAAATTGCGGTCTTTTCTGATGAGCCCGGGCCGGACCGAAACCCGACCAATATGGCCAGTTTTTCCCGATGTGGTCGATGGGCGTCAAGTCCAATCAGTACTCTGACTTAACAATTATTGATTTAGTGGCCTGGCTGGCCGGGATTATTTCAGCAGCTGTTTAATTCCCAAAAAAGGTGTCCGGCCCTGGTCAGGACGGAAGACTACCGTCCCTTGATAACGAGCAGCCAGCCCCGACCTGGTTCCACCGGCAGCGGTTCACCAGGCTGGAATTGCCGGGCCGGCTGGAAATTCTCGATGGCCGGGGCTTCAATAATGGCTTTTTTCGGGTCAAGCCCCAGCTTTTTCCAGTCTATGTCCAGGCGGCAGTCTTCGGACTGGCTGGCCCAGCTGGCCAGGGCCACCAGGGCTCTGTCTTTCCGGAGATAGACCGTGGCCAGGATATCATCGCGGCCAGTTTTCACCGGGCAGGAGGGTGACCAGAAGCCGATCATTTCGGCCGCCGTTATTCCAAACTCGTCCCAGGCTTTCCAGAGCGGCCTGGGGTCACCGGACCAGGGCAGGCGAGCGGTCATACCAAAAACCATCCCGCGCCAGGGATTGCCACCCTTTTCCAGCATTTCCCCCATCAGGCCAAAGGGCAAGCCTGACATCTCCACCAGCCAGTAATCGGGCGGGCTGTTGTAATCAAAATATTCTCCGAACCACAGGCGGTCGATATAGGGAAAATGCTCCAGATAAAGATTGGCGCTCGAAGCATATCCATCCCGCGGGTTATACTGGTTGGCCGAGTGCAGGTCAATCAAGGAACCGGGGCGGTACCTTTCCAGGACCTTCCTTGCTCGTTTCATGGTCACCCGGTCGAAAGCCACATCGTCTATGTACAGGC
>JANLGB010000285.1:284-2096 GCA_024653405.1 Candidatus Saccharicenans sp. | reverse complement strand
TATTATGGAATAGAGTGAGTTGCGGCCAGGAGTGGACATTCGTCCCGGCCGGGTTAAGAAATAGCAGGCAGCTGCAGTGGGTAAGGCCTTGCTTCGTTTGTAGCTCAATTTTAGCCAGAAATAATTTTTGACCAGGGGTAAACTCAGGAAGAATTGGCTGACAGGAGCGTCAAAATTAGCGAACTGTTTTAAAAAAATTAAAAAGAGAAAGGAGGCCTTATGAAATTCAAACCAGTAATCTGGTTGGCAGTGCTTCTGCTGCTCATCGGCCTGGCTCCGCTTCAAGCTCAGAATATCTCGGAACTACTTTCCGGCTTGAAGCCCAGGAATATCGGCCCGGCCAATATGAGCGGCCGGATCGGGGCCATGGAAGCGGTGGCTTCAGACCCCCGGGTGATATATGTCGGCGGAGCGGCCGGGGGAGTCTGGAAGTCGGTTGACGGCGGCTTGACCTGGAAGCCCATTTTTGATAATCAGCCGGTCTCTTCCATCGGAGCCATCGCCGTTTATCAAAAGAACCCGAATATCATCTGGGTGGGAACCGGAGAGGCGGCCCCCAGGAATTCAGTCAGCGTCGGCCGGGGAGTTTACCGGTCGCTCGACGGCGGTCAGAGCTGGCAGTTCATGGGGTTGGAAAAGACCGAGAAGATTGCTGATATCATCATCCACCCGGATAATCCCGAGGTGGTTCTGGTCGGAGTCCTGGGGGCAACCTGGGGAGACAGCCCCGAAAGAGGAGTTTACCGGACGACCGACGGCGGCCGGACCTGGCAAAAGGTTCTTTATGTCAATGAAAAGACCGGGGTCTCCGACCTGGCCCTGGACCCGTCTGACCCCAACCACCTCATAGTGGCCATGTGGGAACACCGTCGCTATCCCTGGTTCTTTGTTTCCGGTGGCCCGGGCAGCGGCCTCTATGTTACCCGCGACGGCGGTCAGACCTGGACCCGGCTGAGCGAGAAAAATGGTCTGCCGGCCGGGGAGCTCGGCCGGTGTGGAGTGGCTTTTGCTCCCGGACGTCCGAACATCGTCTATGCCCTGGTCGAAGCCAGCAAAAACGGCTTCTACCGCTCGACCAACGGCGGGGAGAACTGGACGCTGGTCAACAACGAGTCCGATATCCACAATCGCCCCTTCTATTACAGCCGGGTTTTTGTCAATCCAGTCAATGAGAATGTTGTCTATCTTCTTCAGACCCAGCTCCGGGTGAGCGAAGACGGCGGCAAGACTTTTAGACCACTAACAGCTTTTAACCAGGCCCACTCCGATTTCCATGCCATGTGGCTGAGCCCCGACGGCGAGACCCTCTACGTGGGCAACGACGGCGGGGTGGTCATCAGTCACAATCGAGGCCAGAGCTGGCGTTTTGTCGAGAACCTGCCCCTGGGCCAATTCTATCATCTCAACTACGACCTGCAGATTCCCTACTATGTTTACGGCGGGCTACAGGATAACGGAACCTGGGTTGGACCGGCCTACGTTCTGAATGAAAGAGCTATCGCTCCCTATCATTGGAAGACAGTGGGTGGAGGCGACGGCTTTGATGCCGCCCCCGACCCGGAAAGACCGGGTTGCGGATACGGGATGTCACAGGGGGGTAACCTCTATTATTTTGATATCAGCACCGGGACCACCGTCAATATCGTGCCGACGGAATCAGAGGTCAAGCACCGCTTCAACTGGAATGCTGGTTTTGCCGTTGACCCCTTCAACCCGTCCACGATTTATCTGGGCAGCCAGTTTGTCCACCGCAGCCGGGACCGGGGCCGGAGCTGGGAAATCATCTCTCCCGACCTGACCACCAACGACCCG
>JANLGB010000285.1:0-274 GCA_024653405.1 Candidatus Saccharicenans sp. | reverse complement strand
GATAGCGGTGGCCTGACCCTGGATGTGTCCAATGCTGAAAATTACTGCACCATCCTGAGTATCGCCCCCAGCCCGGTCCAGGAGGGAGTCATCTGGGTGGGTACGGATGATGGTAACATCCAGCTGACCAGGAACGGGGGCCAGAGCTGGGAGCTGGTCTCCAGGTCCCTGACCTCGGGCAAGAAGCCGCTGGTGCCAGCGGGAGCCGCTGTGCCCCATATCAAGCCGAGCCGGTTCGAGGCGGGCACGGCCTATGTTGTTTTTGATGACCACC
>JANLGB010000284.1:943-2103 GCA_024653405.1 Candidatus Saccharicenans sp. | reverse complement strand
GGCTCAACTCCGGTGAAAACCCAGTTGGTCCAAGGTTCGCTCAGCAACCGGCATTCGTAAAGAGCACGGGCGAAGCGCAAAAGGTCTTCAGCTGTGGCGTATCCGCCACCAGCGGCACTGCCCCGAGCCGGGCGAGTATAAATGTTTTTGCGCCAGGCTGGCGGCTCCAATTTTTGAGACTGATTACCAATTTCCGTTTTTTTATTACCCGGGTTATCGGCTCCGGATATATTATTTAGTTTAGTCTGGGGGTTTTTTGGCACCTCATTAAAATTACATGAATGAGTTTCATAATTGTGCTGAGTAGCTTTTCCAACTTGATGTGCAGACTGTGGCCCTGGTTCGTTTGGTTGAATATTATTCCCTGGTCTAATTTCTACTTCTGGAACTATGGTTGACGGTTTATCAGATTTATGCTTGTTTTCTACTGTTCCTGCTTTATCTTCTGACTCTTCTGTCCTTTTTGTGTACCCCTCAGCCACGTTGGGCACAACGGCCTCAGCCTCGAACCAATTAGAATCCTTCATCCCGGCTGGCTCAAATATAAATTTCCTGATGTAGTCATAATAATCCATCCCGGAGGCTGCACTGATTATTTCACCCAGCACTACGTAACCGCCGTTGGAATACATCTGCCTGGTGCCTGGCTCAAAAGCCAGCGGTTTGGCGGCAAAGAGCTTCAGGTAGTCACGATTGTGTCTGAGAAGATCCTTTGGCGTAGCTTCAAATTCGGGTCCGAAGAAATCACCGATACCTGAAGTCATGTTCACCAGGTGCCGGATGGTCACTTTTTCCCTGGCTTCAGCGTTGGGGTAATCGGAAAGGAACCTGCCAATTTTGTCATCTAAGGTCAGTCGGCCTTCTTGAGCCAGCCGGGCGATAGCGATTTTGGTAAAAATTTTATTGATAGAGCCCAGGTTGAACCTGGTATCAAGATGGTTTGGCATGGCAAATTCCTTGCTGGCCAGGCCGTAAGCCTTAAAGAATATCGGCTGGAAATTCTTGGCTATCAGCACAATGCCTGAAAAGCGGTCTTCTTGAATTGCCTTTTCTATTTCTTCTTCAATGTTTTGCATGGCCTGGTCCTGGCTCATGGCTGGTAGGGGAGGGGACAGGTCTTCTGGTCCAGCTTCATCCACCGTTAGCCCTTTCAGTTGCAG
>JANLGB010000284.1:0-921 GCA_024653405.1 Candidatus Saccharicenans sp. | reverse complement strand
CTTTTCGAAGGCCAGGGTCAGGCGGAAGAGGTTGTTTTTCTCGTTGGAGACGATAATGGATATCTCTTCCGGACCAGGGGTAAGCAGGCGCAGTGCCTGGAGTTCACCACCCAGCTGCTGCCTAAGCCCGAGGAGGCGCTGGGCCCGGTCGGCGGCCGGCATTTCCCGTAGCTTTTCCTCCGGCAGGACCTGCTGGAAAAATGACTCCAGCGCCGCCCGGTCTTCTGCCTTAAACGCCTTCCAGAACATCTCCGCCCTCTGGGCAGCGGCTGTTACTGGAAACTTGATAGTTTCCTTGTTCACCTTTCCTTTATTCTTGGCCTGGAGCGCTGGAGAGGTCGGAGATGCCCAGGACGGAAAGACCAACCAACAGGTTACCAGAAAAAAAAGAAACAGCATTAATTTATTGGTAACCAGACGCTTATAGGATAAAACTAAACGCTTCATATGACCGAGCTTAGAACTATGACTTTTGGCCATGGGTTCCTCCTTCCTTTGATTGTTTCTTTAATTAGCCTAGGACCATAAAATATGAGCGGCCTCGGCATTATTTCCTATTTCTTAATCTTTTTTCTAATTTAAAACTTAATTTAACGGCTATCGGGTTGCATTTGAGCCGCCGGGAATTCATTGATTTTCCAGTTTGCATTAAACAATATAATAGAATATTATCTTATATCTCCGGTCTATCTTATATGATTGGAAATTAAGATTAGTTTTTAATAAATTTTTAATCCTTCAAGAAAATATTTCAGGAGGCTGGCATGAGGTATAAGGTTAAAGCAATTATCGGGATTTTACTGCTGGTTGGGATGCTCCTGGTGCCGTTTGTCGTTCGGGCCGACGAAGGCATGTGGATGCCGCACCAGATGCGGATACTCAACCTGCAGCAGCTCGGGCTCAAGATGAACCCGGACGACC
>JANLGB010000283.1 GCA_024653405.1 Candidatus Saccharicenans sp. | reverse complement strand
CCAGGAAAATCAGGGCCAAATAGATTATACCCAAAAATACTATTTTTCCGATAGGAATAGTAGCAATTACCAGGGCGGCCACGTGCATGATGGTGAAGAATAGGGCGAAGACGTAGAACAGGCGGTAACCGAACTGCACCTTGACGCCCGGGATATCCTCGCCGCAGGCGTAGGTAGTGAGCTTGCCCGGGGTGCGGTTCAGACGGGGAGCCAGGCCCCTCCCCAGGGCGTAGAGCAAGAAGGCCACTGCCAGGAAGAAGAAGAAGGCGACCGGCGGAGAGAGTAAAAAATCCAGTCCTTTCATGGCTTATCCCTTCAGCTTAGAAAGTAAGCGGACATCCAGGCTCTTGTTTTTCTTATAAATGTTGATAATCAGGGCCAGGGCGGTGGCTACCAGAGAGACCTCGACCACGATGTAAGTGATGGCCAGACTCTGGGCCAGCAGGATGTTATTTTTGACTGCGCCCGTGGCCACGATGGCCAGGCTGACGCCCTTGCTGATGATCTCGACCGCGATGAACAGCCTAATCAGGTTGCGCATTGTCAGCAGGCAGTAAATCCCGATAAAGACCAGCAGGGCGGCAAAGAATAAATACAGGAACCACAGGTTACTCATCTTTGTCTTCTTCCTTCTTCCGGAATAGGGCCAGCACCGCTAGAACGCCGGCCAGGATGACGCCGATCTGGGCCACCAGGTCAAAGGTTCTCTGCTGCCAGAGAACCTGGCCGAAGGTCCCGACTTCCGGGCCGGACGGCAGGGCCGGTATTTTCTGGAGGAGTGATTTCATCACCAGGCCATCGATGACCAGAAACAGGATGAAGAAGACCGGGAAGGCCAGCTTGACCAGCCGGACCTCAGCCACCTCGTCACCCTTTTTGGTCAGGGCGATGGTCAGGATGAACAGGACGGTAATCAATCCGGCCACCACCGAAATCTCAAAAACACCGGCATAAGGCGCTCCCAGGCGGAAGAAAATTATACCGAGAAACAGGCTGGCCACGGCCAGGGAGAGCGCGGCTTTGATCAGGTCTTTGAAGAGTATGGCCAGGCCGGAAAAGATTACCAGGCCGCAGAGCAGAAATATTTGTATTGCCATATCACAATCCCCACATCAGAACCTGCTGGACGCCCCGGGCCAGGGCCTCGGCCGCCGGGGAAATCCAGGTCTTAAAAATCGGAGTGAAGAAGATGCCGGCCAGGATGCAGATGAGAGCCAGCACCACGTTGGCGGCCGACATCCAGAAAGGAGCCTCTTTGACCTTCAGCCACTTGTCAGCCACCCGGCCGAAAAAGGCCTTACGCTGGATCAGCAGGTAATACCAGAGGGTCAGGATGCTGGCCAGGATGGCCACCAGGGCATAGCCGAATTCTTTGGCCTGAATCAGAGCCATGATTATGATCAGCTTGCTCCAGAAGCCGGCCAGAGGCGGCACCCCGGCGATCGACAGCGAACCTACCAGGTTGGTGCCGGCCGTAACCGGGACCATTTTCCCCAGACCGCCCAGCTCATCCAGGTCGCGGGTGCCAGTAATGTGCTGGATGGAGCCGGAGTTCAAGAACAGCAGACCCTTGGCCACCGCGTGGTTAAACAGGTGGAAAAGAGCTCCGGCGATGCCCAGGGGCGTTCCCAGGGCCAGCCCCAGCACGATGTAGCCCACCTGGCTGATGGAAGAATAGGCCAGCATTCTCTTGACGTCCTTCTGGCCGAGCGCCAACAGCGCGGCCACCACCATGGAGACGGTGCCCAGGGCCATCAGCAGCTGAGACAGGGCCGGAGTAATGCCGATTACGCTGTAAATAACCCTGAACAGGGCATAGATGCCAGACACTTTAATCAGCAGCCCCGACAGCATGGCCGAGATCGGAGCCGGGGCCGAAGGGTGGGCGTCGGGTAACCAGGCATGGAAAGGTACCAGGGCAGCTTTCAGGCCGAAACCCATGATAAAGAAAGCCACACAGACCCCGACCACCAGCCTGGCCTCCAGGTCCTGCAGCCCCTGGGCCACAGCCTGGAAATTAAGGCTGCCGGTCATCCCGAAGATGATGACGATGCTAAGCAGGGCGAAGGCCGAAGCCACCACTGACAGCATCAGGTACTTGAAGGAAGCTTCGAGCTCGTCATATCCCAGGCCGAAGG
>JANLGB010000282.1:1540-2139 GCA_024653405.1 Candidatus Saccharicenans sp. | reverse complement strand
CCAGCAGACATTTCCTGGTCAGCTGGAACTCAGGCTTTATGACTTCCCCGTTTTCATTCAGACCAAATCCGACCTGGTGGTTCGGGACCTTGATATTCTTAAAGACCTGGCCAGCCTGGAGGTGGGCTTTTCGCTGGCCACCGATGATGACCGGACAGCAGCCCTGTTTGAACCGGGTGCCCCTTCCATCAGCCGGAGATTACGGGCCCTGGAAACCCTAAAAAAATATAACCTGAGAAACTTTGCTTTTGTCGGGCCGCTTCTGCCTCAGGATCCGGTCCGGCTGGCCAGCTGCCTCCGCGGCCTGGTGGACAAGGTTTTTATCGACAGGCTCAATTATGGCCATCAGTTCCTTGATTTTTACCGCAGGCACCGGCTGGAAGCATATACCCGCGAGGCCTTCTTCCAGCAGACCCGGCAGGCCCTGGTGGACGAGCTAGAAAAGCATGGTCTTCAGTATGAATTGATCTTCTAAGCCAGAAATGGTTTGCTTTGTACCCGGCTATTGAGTAAGATTTTTTATCATGTTGACCCAGACCTTATTCATCTCAGGACTGATAATCTTAGTTTACGGCCTGGCCAAGTGGAGAAAACTTTCA
>JANLGB010000282.1:1167-1530 GCA_024653405.1 Candidatus Saccharicenans sp. | reverse complement strand
AGTTGAGTTGAGCCTGCTGCTGGCTACAGTGGCGGGGGCTATCGCCGGTTCTTTTTTCCAGACTCCGCCCCTTAAGGACATACCCCGGCACCTGGTGGAGGGTTCGTTTACCTACCTGGACGTCATCCTGGTGTTCTTCACGGCCACTCTTTTCATCACTATTATCCAGGAATCGGGCGGGGTTAATTTTGCCGTGCGTTCGGCCGTCAGCCGCTTTTCCCGGACCAGGTTCCTGGCCCTGTTTCTGCTGATGATTATAGTCCTGGTGCCGGGTGCCCTGACCGGGGCTGGCAGCGTTTCTCTGCTGGTGGTGGGGGCCCCCGTGGCCCTGGCTCTTAAAGGACTCGGAGTCCAGGAAAACAG
>JANLGB010000282.1:0-1157 GCA_024653405.1 Candidatus Saccharicenans sp. | reverse complement strand
AATCCCGGCCATTCTTTTCATTCTGGCCGGGCTGGCCGCAGCCGCCCCACCGGTTAATATCTGGGCCATGGTTCTGTGTGCCGGGACGGCCATTCCCTATGTCGGTTTTGAGCTTCCCCTCGGTCTGCCGGTCATCATCCTGGGAACCCTGACCATCATCATCCTTGGCGGTCGCCGAGGGACAGCTGGTCAGCTTGAGGCCTTTCTGGAAAAAATAGACTGCCATCCGAAAATGAACTGGTTCCGCCTGCTGCTGCCTTTTGTGGTTTTCTTCGGCCTGGTGCTGGCTTACCGCCTGCTACCTTTTTCCTTTCCCATTCTGGGGTTGCCACTGGAATTCCTGCTGGCTTCCCTAGTGGCTCTGGCTTTGAGCCCGGTCCGACTCAATTTAATCAGGGTGGCCTCGGACACCGTGACCAAATTACTGCCGTTGCTGGCCATAATGGTCATCGTGGGCCTGCTGCAGCAGGTTCTGGCCGCCAGCGGGGTCAAGGGTCTCATTTCTTATTCAGTTCTAATCATTCCTCTGGGACTGTTATTTTGCCTCCTGCCACTTATCATCCCTGTCTCCGAAGGTGTCTTGACTTACGGCGGAGCGGCCATCATTGGTATCCCGCTGGTCTGGTACTTAAATTCTCTGGGCTACCATGCCACCATCGTTATCTCCGGGTTGAGCTTACTCTGGCCGCTGGGCGATGGACTGCCACCCACCGCTCTCATTGGCCGCTTGAGCCTGATGGTTGCCGGGTATGAAGGTCGGTACTGGGATTTCCTGAAGCGAACCTGGATTCCCTGGCTGGTAATTACCGCAGCCGGCCTGCTGATGATAATTTTTAGCGCCAAACTGAGATTCTTGGTGATCGGATGATGAATAAATATTTATATCATCAGCTTGAGGACGGGATAAGATGATGGCCAAGATAATAATGATAATCTACTATCTGCTCAGTGCCTTTTTCGTTTTTATAACCGCCAAAAACCTTATCCAAGAAAAAAATAGCCGGGACCGAGTCATCCTCTATCTGGTGACCCTGATTCCCTTTATCCTGCGTTTATTAAGAATTAAATAAAATGAAGGTGTGACCATGAAACCACCAGGCACCGGCTTCAAACTCCTGACCAGCCTGATTTTTTTTAGCCTGCTGGCTGCTGGGGGC
>JANLGB010000281.1 GCA_024653405.1 Candidatus Saccharicenans sp. | reverse complement strand
TGTTATAGCTTCACCCAGGGTGACCACGGTTCCCCTGATAAACTCTTCGTGAATCTTGGTTAATTCCCTGGCCAGGACCGCCTCTCTTGGCCCGAGAACTTCCCCGGCCACCTCAAGAAACTGCTTCAGCTTGCGCATTGGCAGAAAAAAGACCAGGGTTCCCTCATCTTCTGAAAGCCTGGCTAAAAAATTCTTAAGGCTGCCCCTCTTGGGCGGGGGGAACCCGGCCAGGACCACCCGGTGGGTGGGCAGGCCGGCGGCCGAAAGGGCGGCGGTCAGGGCGCTCGGTCCCGGTATCGGAATTACCCTTATATTCCTCCGGATAGCCTCTCTGATCAGAGGAAACCCAGGGTCGGAAATGCCCGGGGTCCCGGCGTCGGAGACCAGGGCTACGTCCCGACCCTTTTCCAGCCAGGACAGGATTTCGGGCAGTTTCTGGTTCTCCCGGGGGTGAAAATATGAAATCAGTCGTTTCTTTATTCCATAAGCGTTGAGTAGCTTTATGGTCTGCCTGGTATCTTCGCAGGCAATGATTTCGACTTCTTTCAGAATTTTGAGAGCGCGAAGGGTAATGTCTTCCAGGTTACCTATGGGGGTGCCGACCACGTACAGGCAACCTTTCTGCTTCATTTTTTATTTCCCTTTTCAACCCACCGTGGTCAGGCAGACTTTCTATTTATCCCAATCATATGGATAAAGAAAATCATGGCCAACCGTCCGGCTGGAAATCTTGGCGATGGGCGGCATCCTTCGCTTGAATTCTGATTTCTTGATCATTTCCACTATCCGCCCAACCTTTTTTCGCTCGAAACCAGCTTTGATCACCTCGTCCGGTTTCTGGCGACGGTCTACCAGGAGGTAAAGGATCCGGTCCAGCTCCTCGTAGGCCAGGCCGATTTCTTCCTCGTCGGTCTGGCCTGGCCAAAGCCCGGCCGTTGGCTTCTTGACCAGTATCTCTTTTGGGATCTTCAGGTAGCGGCCGAGTTCCCTGACCTGGGTCTTGTAGAGGTCGCCCATGGGGTTGATGCCGCAGGCCAGGTCACCGTGAATTGTGCCGTATCCGATGAGCAATTCGGTCTTGTTGCTCGTCCCCAGGATCAGGGCTTTTTCCCGGGCCGAAAAATCATAAAGAATAGACATCCTTTCCCTGGCCATCTTATTGCCCCGGAGGACCGGATTGTCTGTGGGGAAGGCGGCAAAATAGGCCTCTATTTGAGGAGAAATATCTATTTCTCTAAACCTGACCTTTAGCCGGTTGGCCACCATCCGGGCGTGAGCCACTCCCTCCCTGTCCAGGTCCCGGTAGGGCATGATCAGGGTGAGCACTTTCCTGGGGCCGAGAGCCTGGACCGCCAAGTAGACGCAGACGGTCGAATCAAGCCCACCGGATAGCCCGAGGATAACCCGCTCAAAACCGGCTTTCCGGGTTTCTTCCCTTATAAAGCCGGTCAGAGTTTTAACAACCAGGGGAGCGTTAATCTTCATGGCTTTCTCTTATGATTTTCTCCAGGGACTGCCAGATTACTTCAGGCCGCTCGTCGCGCCTGAAAGGCCAGATTTTCCTGGCTCGGCCGACTTCTGACAGATCGACTTCTATGACAGCGAAATCTTCTTCCAGGTAGGGCAGGCGGGCTATCAGTTTACCGAAGGGAGAGTATATGAAAGAACCCCCGGCAAAGACCGCCCCGTCTTCGTAACCCACCCGGTTGCAGTAGACCACCACGGCGCTGGAGAAAAACGATACTGCCTCGCCCATCAACTCCCACATCCGGCTGGTCTCGAACCCCTGGCTCTGAGGTTCATCCATTCCCCGTCCCGGAGCTGCTGATATGGTTATGATCAGTCCGGCTCCCCCGGCGAAATGGCAGTAGCTTGAGCCAAAATGCAGGAAATCCCGGCAGACCAGCAAGCCTGTCCGCACCCGGCCGTTGTCAAATGGCCTGAATTGCCGGCCGGCGGCGAAAAACCGGCCCTCCTCAAACATGCCCGAAGTCGGCAGGAAGACCTTGCGGTGGATGTGAAGAACCCGGCCCCGGGACAGATAAGCAGCCGCGTTGTAGACCAGGCCCGGGTCATCGACAGCCTCTTCCACGAAGCCGAACACCAGGTCTATTGCCCGGGAGGCGTCGAGCAGTTTCTTGAAGGCCGGCGATTTTTCGGG
>JANLGB010000280.1 GCA_024653405.1 Candidatus Saccharicenans sp. | reverse complement strand
ATGGTATATATGGTCTTGATATCTCCCTTTTCCCCTTTCCGCCCATTAAAATCTGCTCTCAATTCTAACACCAGGGGAGCTCCTTTGGCCCGGGCCTGGGAGGTCCTGACTATGGTATAAGTCGGGTATTGGTAATCGAAACCGGTTCTCACCTGAAGTTGACCGGCGATGAGAGCATTGCCGTAAGGAGAATCAGCCGGAACCAGGGCCAGAAGTGTTCCCTGGCCATCGGGCAGGGGATAATAATTTATTTCCCTGAAGTCCCGGGCTTCGACCCCGAGCAGGTACAGGAACCGTCCGTCATTGATCAGTAAATCACCGCTTCTGGCCAGGTTGGCCAGGTCTCCGGGGAGCGAGCCCGGCTCAGTTACTTTCTTAAGCTCTACCGCCGCTTGGAGTCCAGCGGCCAGGAACAGGATGGAGATGATGGCTATCAGCCCGAGTATTGGTTTTGCCAAACGGTTCATAACCACCTCCTTCAAAATCTCATACATCTTAACAAAAATTGCGGTCATCTAAAATTTATTTTTGGTTAAAAAATGATAAAATTAATCCAGCATGAACCAGCTGCCAGAAAAAATCATCCAGGTCAGGGATAGAAGGTTTCTTTTCCGGGTGGAAGATAGTGCCGAAGCGGCTGATTACCGAAAATATGAAGACCTGCGCCAGGCCGTCTGGCAATTCTCAGAAGACCACCTGGCCGGAACCCGAAACCTGCTGTGCGAAAACTTCCTGCACGAAGGCAGCAGTCTTTTCCTGGGGGTGTTTGAAGAAGATGAATCCGGCCGGTTCGTTACGGATGGGGAGCACCTGGTCGGCTTCAGCTATGGCTTCGTCGGTCTAATGGACAAGTCGCTGGGCTTTGACCAGCCGGGGAATCTCTGGTTTTATTCCCAGTTCCTGGGCGTCAGGCCCGACCGTTTGAATTATGGCCTGGGCATCCTGATTAAAGAGTATCAGAAGGAAGTACTGCTCAGAGTTTTCCACCTGGAGACAGTGGTCTGCACCTATGACCCGTTGACTGCAGTCAACGCTTACCGCAACGTCCGTCATTTCGGGATGACAGTCCTGGAGTACCGGGTGGCTCCCTATGGAGAATACGGCGGCCGCCTGAACCGCCGTGATGTGCCCTCTGACCGCTTTTTCATGAGTTGGGACCTAAAAAAAGAGCTCCGGCCGTTTGTTCCCGATGAGGAAGTCAAGGATTACCTGGAACGCTGGCCGCGAGCCATCCAGCTGGAATACCAGCAGCTCGAAACGGAAAAAGGGGCGGCCCGGCTGGAAGTGGTCACGCAGGCAGTCTTTAACCTGCAAGATAAATTTATCCTGGTGCCGGTCCCGGCCGATTTCTACCTGATGCTTAACCTGACCGAGGTCGAAGATCCCGAAATCCGCCGCCTCCCCGTCAACTGGCGGTTGCGGTCCCGGGAAGTTTTCCAGCATTACTTTCGAAGGGGCTACCAGGTAATTGACTTCCTTCGGTCGGAAGAACCGGTGCGCCAGGGCTGTTACCTGCTGTGGGCCGGGAGCTGACCTTTTTTTAAAATTTTATGCCGGCTACAGCCCGGTCTGGTATAATCTTATTCTTTAACTGTGCCTTGAAAACCGCAGCGGTCCAAAGGATTATAACGGAAGCGAGTTATCAGGCTAATCTTTAGCCCGATTGAAAGGATGGTCATGAACGACAACCAGGGTTTGCCACTCGGCTTTTTTAAGTTATCCTTGCTGGTCTTACTGGCTTTCTTCCTGGGTAGCTGCCAACAGCCTGAGGTCAAGGTAACGACCGGGAGCCTGGAGCAGAGGGCCCGGGAAATTCATAAGAAGATAGTCACGATGGATACCCACTGCGACACGGCTATGATGCTGCTCCGCGGCAACTGGAATCCGGCTGAGCGCCATAACCCCGAGGCCCCGGGGAGCGGCAAGATTGACCTGCCCAGGATGAAGGAGGGCGGGCTGGATGCCGAGTTTTTCGCGGCTTTCGTCGGCCAGGGGCCCCGGACTGAACAGGGCTACGCCCAGGCCAGGAAAAGAACGGAAGAGCTAATCCAGGCGGTGAAAAACATGGTTCAGGCCAACAGCTCGCTTATCGGACTGGCCCTCAACCCGGACGATGCTTACCGCCTGAAGAGGCAGGGTAAGCTCATAGCCTTTCTGGGAATAGAAAACGGTTATGC
>JANLGB010000027.1 GCA_024653405.1 Candidatus Saccharicenans sp. | reverse complement strand
CACCGGCTGGGGAAAGGGCGGCTTTATCCTGGCCCTGCTGGTCTCTCTGGCTATGGCCGTCAGTGGTTATTTTTATAGCGATAAGATTGTCCTGGCCATCAGCCGGGCCCGACCGGTAACCAGGGAAGAATTTCCTTTTCTTTACCATACGGTCGAAGGTCTGGCCATAGCCGCCGGCCTGCCGACTCCCCGCTGCTATGTGATAGAGGATACCGCTCCCAATGCTTTCGCCACCGGTCGCAACCCCAGGAAGGCGGTCATCTGTGTAACCACCGGTCTATTGCAGAAAATGAACCGCCTGGAATTGGAGGGAGTCATTGCCCACGAAATGTCGCACATCAAGAACTATGATGTGCTCCTCCAGACAGTGGCTGTGGTCATGGTGGGGATAGTGGCTCTGCTCAGCGACTGGCTGCTACGCAGCCTGTGGTGGGGAGGTGGTCGCAGGCGCAGCCGGGACAGGGGCGGCAACGCCGCTTCCATCCTGCTGCTGGTGGGAATTGTGCTGGCCATCCTCTCGCCCCTGGTGGCCCAGTTGATGCAGCTGGCCATTTCCCGGCGCCGGGAATTCCTGGCCGATGCCAGCGGGGCCATGCTGACCAGGTACCCGGCCGGACTGGCCTCTGCTCTGAGAAAGATTGCCGCCGACCCCGAGCCTCTGGAGGCCGCCAATAAAGCCACCGCCCACCTCTACATTGTCAACCCCCTGAAAAACATCGGGGGAAAAGTTAACAAGCTTTTCAGCACCCATCCCCCGATTGAAGAACGTATCGCGGCCCTGGAAAAGATGGCCTTCCTGTAAAGTGAGGCAAATTAGGTTTCATCCGGGGGTTAGCTTGGCGGTTCAGCTTTTCTCTGAGCCGGACCGGCGCAGACGAGCCAGGTATTAATATCCGGCTATTCTTGTATAGAAGGTAAACTCTTAAAAAATTACAACTAATCGTTATAGACCTGGCCGTCCCGTGTCTTTCTTATTCGATAAAGAACCAGGCAGCTCTGGCCATCTAATGAATATTTTCTGAGCGCTGCCTGGCCCGTTTTTTCTTAGGGCCAGGAGGGCCGGACTGCGAGTACTTTCCCGGCTGACCTTGAAACCCGGGTATCATTTGTCTATAATTTATCTGCCCTTGGCGGGGTCGTAGTTCAGCTGGTTAGAACGCCGGCCTGTCACGCCGGAGGTCGCGAGTTCGAGTCTCGTCGGCCCCGCCATTTTTTCTCTTCATTCTGCACCTCCAGGCTGCTGGTTTCCGGTTCAGCTGACGGGTTCAAGTTCTCAACAAATCCTACTAATTTAGTAGGAATTAGTCCCCTCTCTCAGCTTTCCAGACCGGGAGAAAAAGAAATGGGGAGAGAAAACCCAGCAGAGGTTCTGGCCCGAAGCCAGGGGTCGGCCAGAGGTCTTAAAAGAAAACCCTGAACTGGGAAATCGCAGCTTCTGGGGAGGAAGAAACATTCTGACTTCTGCCCGGAAGTCAAACCGCAGGGTTGGCCAGCCGGGCTACTTTATTAAATCGGGGCGGTATGTTATAAATATACCTAATAATTTCAGGAGGAACCGATGTCAGATAAAACCAAAGTCCTGGTGATAGATGACGACCCGGCCATCTGCGTTTCAGTCAAGGCCATCCTGGAAGCCAAGGGTTACGAAGTTTACACCGCTCTCAGCGGGAAGGAAGGGCTGGAACTTTTCCGGCAGGTGGACCCGGAACTCGTCCTCTGTGACATGATGATGGAAGATATCGATGCCGGAGCTAAGGTGGCCGGCGTCATCAAGAAAGAGCGCCCGGAACTTCCGGTCTTCCTGTTGAGCACCATCGGTGAGGCCACGGCCAGGACCATTGGTCTGGATGAGCTCGGATTTAACGGCGTGTTCCAGAAGCCGGTCAATTTTGACCTCTTGCTGAATGTCCTGGAAAAGCACCGAAAGAAAGCCTGATTTCTGCCCGCTCCCCTGGAAGCCCTGAACATGGCAGATTCCCTGGCTGAACTTTTTCGTCTCCACTCCCAGCCGGATGATTTTTTCGAGGCGGTGCGGCCACTGGGTGGGCAATTCCCGCTGGGGGCCAAGGAGATGGTAGCACTGGGCCAGGCCTATTTCGAACGCTACCCGGAAAAATTTGTTCAAAGGGATCTGGAAGAGGTGCGGCTGGGTTACCGGCTGACCCGGTTTTGCCTGCTGGAAAAAGCTCTGGGCAATTTTCCGGAAGAAGTTAAAGAATTTTTCAGGCGGGCTTTTGAACAACCGGAAGCCGCCGCTGGCTTGCTTGAATCCTTCAGAGGTTCGTCCCAGGGAGAAAAAATTCAGGAATATTTCGGACAGCTTCAATCATCGCTTTCCGAGATAAAAAGCATCGTGGATGAGCTGCCCAAAGGCATGATTAAGGAAAGATTTCTGGGCGGGCTCTCAACGCTTTTTAACATTAGCTATCTTTTAAAAATTCTGATTTCCAGGACCGATTGAAACTGTTTACAATGAGGATTTTTTCTGGTATTTTTCATTCTAATCCTCGGGGGAGAAAAAATTTAACTTCTCCGAAAGGGAAAAATTGGGGAGAGAGAAGTGTCCTATCATAGAGGCGTCTGCAATTTCTGCGGAACCGGTTGCGGTCATCTTCTCCAGGTAGAAGAAGGTCGGGTCCGGGGAGTCTATCCTCTGCCCGGGCATCCGCTCAGCCAGGGCCGGTTATGCGTGCGCGGCTGGCATCTTCACGAACTTTTACAAACCGAAGAAAGGATCACCACTGCTTTTATCCGGAAAAACGGTGAGCTGCAACAGGTATCGCTGGCCCAGGCCCTTGATTATGTGACAGAAAAGCTGAAGAAGATTAAAGGCGAGGAGATCGCCTTCCTGGCTTCTCCCAGAGCTTCCAACGAAGACAACTACCTGTTCGGCAAGTTGGCCCGGGCGGTGATGAAGAGCAACAACTTAAGCTTAGCTTCTGATGCCGGACAGGAGGCAAGTGCCCGGGTGCTGCTTTCAGGGGGTAGCTGGCCGGCAGCTACCGGCTCGTTAGCCAGGCTGAAACAGGCTGATTTCATCCTGGTGGCCGGCGGTGACCTAACCAAGCAAAACCCGATTATCGCCAGTGAAATTCACCGGGCCAGAAGAGCCGGGGCGTTGGTGGTCACTGTTTCGCCTCGGAAAACTCAGATGGCCAGGTTGAGTCAGGTACATCTGAGACCAGCGCCCGGAACTTTCTTCTTAGTTTTCGAAGGCCTCACCAGGATACTTTATGAAGAGAAAAAGATTAAAGCCGACTATCTGGAAAAGCACACTGAAAATTTCCAGGCTTTCTTCAAAAAGCTCGATCAGGTAGACCTCGGAGAAGTGGTGGCCAGGACCGGCCTCTCTCGGGAAATTCTGACGGAAGTCGCTCAGAAATTTTATCAGTCGAAGTTGACCTATGCTTTTTATCCGACAGGAGTCCAGAGCCTGGGCCAGCGGACCATGGCCGCTTTGTTCAACCTGATGCTTCTTAGCGGCAAACTGGGGCAGAACGAAGGCGGAATAATCCCGGTTACTGGAATCAGCAATCTGCTCGGAAGCTATGACCTGGGACTTTCCCCGGCGTTTCTGCCAGGGTACTTAGTCGCTTCTGAGGAAAAGAACATCCAGAAACTTGAAGAACTCTGGCAGACCCCACTAAGCCGGAAGCAGGGTCAAAGCGTGAGTGTCTGCCTTACTGAAAATGAATCGTTGCGAGCTTTAGTGGTTGTAGACCACGATGAGGAAATAATCAGGAACGTAAACCGTATTAAAGAACTGGAACTGGTCGTCTATTTTGGCGCTTACCACAATAATTTTGCCAGCCTGGCTCAGGTGATAATTCCCAGGCCAAGTTATGCTGAAGCCGAAGGCACCTTTACTAACGCTGAACGGCGAGTGCAACTAAGCCGAAAGAAAGTTGACCCGCCCCCCGAAGTCAGGCCACTCTGGAAAAACCTGACTGAGCTGGCCCGGGCTTTGGGCCATGACTGGAAATATCAGTCAGCCGAAGAGATATTCTCGGAAATAGCTAAGGTAGTACCCCAGTATTCGAAGCTGACTTACCGCCAGCTTGAATCTCACCTTGGAATCAAGTGGCCCTGTGATGAAAAACATCCGCAGGGGACTGATTACCTTCAGCTGCCTGAAGCAGGTAGTAAATTTCGGTTTGTGCTCGAGGAGAACGTGCGGCCTCAAGCTCAGTCGATTGCCGAAGAAAAAGCTAACTTCCCCTTTAGATTAACCGTTGGCCGCAGCAATTATTTCTGGCACCAGAATTCGTTGATGAAGAGGACTTTCATTCCAAAAAGGGAATACAATGCTCTTCTTCTTCTATATCCCAAAGGTTTCGTAGAAGTCTCAGAGGAGGATGCCCTTCGCCTGCAACTGCGAGAAAAACAGCCGGTGCGAATAGTTTCCGAATCAGCGGAGATGACCCTGGCGGCCAGGATTTCACCAGATGTTCTTCCGGGCCAACTTTATATTCCTTATTTTATTGAAGAGATGATTCCTGAGTTTCTGCTTCGTCAGGCTGCAGAGCTGGAGAAAAACGAAGAATTCTTCCTGCCAGTGCGGCTGGAGAAAGGGGGGTAAAAGATGTACTGGCTGGAACGACATCAATTAGATAATTTGGTGAAAAAACTCACTGAAAGCTACGAGCTTTTTGGCCCGCGCCGGGACGAAGTTTCCGGGGAGATCATCTTTGACCGGCTATCTCATCCCCAGCAGCTCGACCTTAAAGCGCCGATACCTTACAATCCGCCGAAATACATCCTTTTCCCCCATTATGAGGAAATACTGAAATACCGCTATGACCGCCAGTCGAAAAAGGTGGTGCTGGGCAGAGTCAGTCACTTGAAACCCAAGGCTCTGGTCGGACTGCGGTCTTGCGACCTTACCGGAATTCTTTGCCTGGACCGCTTTTTCCTCGGCCAGGAGTTTGTGGATGAAGTCTACCTTGAACACCGGAAAAAACTTTTCTTGATTTCCAACACCTGCGTCCGCCCCTTTCCTCAGTGTTTTTGTGTTTGCACAGATAGTGGCCCCTCGGCCAGGGAAGGTTTTGACCTGGATTTAACCCGGGTGGGCGACCGCTACTTAGTG
This sequence comes from Candidatus Saccharicenans sp., assembly GCA_024653405.1. Taxonomy (GTDB): domain Bacteria; phylum Acidobacteriota; class Aminicenantia; order Aminicenantales; family Saccharicenantaceae; genus Saccharicenans. The sequence continues at coordinate 11,267 of JANLGB010000027.1, read as the reverse complement.
GAAATTGGCTCTAAGAAAGGACAGAGCTTAGCGGAGGAGCTTGGCCTCAAGAAAGCTGGAGAAGAAGCGGCGGAGCTTAAAAAGAAGGTGGTGGATGAATCAGTTTCTTCTTTCGACGCCTTTGCTCTTGAAAACAAGGCTTGGATATCTCGAGCTACCAACCGCCTGACCACTGGCTTTATCAAACCTGAAGTCTGGGAATACATCGGTAATCAGTGCTTTGAGTGCGGAGCCTGTTCTTTTGTTTGCCCGACCTGTTCCTGCTTCAACGTTGAGGATGTCAACCGGCTCGATGGAGCCACCGACCGGCTGCGGACCTGGGATTCCTGCTCCTTCGAAGGTTATACCAAGATGGCTGGTGACCATAACCCCCGCAAACCGGTGGAAGACAGGAGAAACAAGCGCTTCTTCTGCAAGCTGTCTTATTCCCAGTCTAAGAAGTATCTTCGTCCCGGCTGTGTTGGCTGCGGACGGTGTGCCAGGGTTTGTCCGGGAGATATCGGTCTGCCCAACGTGGTGACCTACATCAGGAGAGAAATAACCGGAGAATAAAGATGGAAGGGAGCTTGGTACCGATAGTGACTGTGCCTGAAGTGGCCACCGTGGTCGAAATCAGGGATGAGATAGACGAGGTAAAAACCTTTTATTTTAATTTTGACCGACCGGAAATCGAGCAAGCTTTTAAGATTCGTTCCGGTCAGTTTATCATGTGCACCATCTTTGGAGCCGGCGAATTTGCTGTTTCCTTGCCGTTCAGTCCGGAAAATGACCGCAAGCACATCTCGGTGCGGAGAGTGGGCAAAGTTACCGCCGCTCTTCATGAGCTTCAACCCGGAGATAAAATTGGAGTGCGGGGACCCTTCGGTAACGGTTTCCCCTTTGAAGAAATTAAGGGAAAAAACATCATTTACGTTGCTGGCGGGATAGGTCTCATTCCGCTCCGCTCTTCTATCGTCCAGGTGCTGCAACATCGGGCGGAGTTTGGCCGGGTAATATTGGTGTATGGCGCCAGAAGCTCCCGAGATTTGATGTACAAAGAGTCTATCCGCGAGTGGAAGGCAACGGAAAATTTTGAAACTTACTTCACCATAGACCGTCCGGAACCGGACTGGAGCGGGGAAGTCGGTTTTGTCAACCAGCTGGTGGCCAAGAAGCTATCTCTTCCAGCCGATAACACGGTGGCTTTTGTCTGCGGGCCGCCGGTCATGTTTAATTCGGTGATCAAAGAATTGAAATTAAAAGGCATAAAGGAAGACCACATCTATTCAACTTTGGAGCGGCACATGAAATGCGGCCTTGGCAAGTGTCAACATTGTGCCATCGGCCGGACGCTGGTTTGTGTGGATGGCCCGGTTTATACCTACAAACAGATTAAAACCTTAGGAGAACAGATTTAACATGGAAGCCTTTGACCTGTTGAAAGAAATTGTTGGTCAAAAGACCATCTTTGCCGGCATCGGTAATGCCCTGCGCGGTGATGATGGCTTTGGGCCTTATTTCATAAACAAATTGAAAGAGAAGAAGCTGTGGCCAGAAGACCAGTTGTTCACGGTCGAAGATGTGCCAGAAAATTTTGCTTTTCCCATTTCCAGAAAAGAAGCTGATTACGTAATTTTTGTCGATGCGGTAATCGTGGATGCCCCGCCGGGCTCTCTGATTTTTGGTCCGTTCGAAGCATTTGAGGAGGTTGGTGAAATAGCTTCCACCCACCGAATGTCTTTAAAGCTCACGGCCCGGGTGATTGAAGAAACCGGCAAGAAAGTTTTCATCATTGGGGTTGTCCCTGAAACCATGGAATTCGGCCGGGGAATGAGCCCAGTTGTTCTCCAGACGGCTGAGGAATTGCTCACTTTAGTCAGTGACCTGCTTTCTGAAAAAATGAACCCGTCGGAAAATAAATGGAATAAAAAACCAAGCAAAAAGAACCAGGCTCAGAAAAGGGAGAAAACCTGATGGCACCGGTCTGGATTTTTTGGCTAAGCTTGTTGCTTTTAGTAGTTTCGTCTTTGCTATCTTTAATATTTAAGAAGAATGACAGGCTTACCAGGTGGAGCGGCACAGGGCTCGTCTCCCTGAGCTCTTTGTTGTTGATATGGTTGGCGGTTCAAGTTCTCTGGCGGCTTCATCATCCGTTGGAGTTTGAAATAAACTTTTGCGCGTTGAAGATTCCTGTGTTAATCGACGGGCTTTCGAGCCTGTTTCTGATGCTCCTGGCCGTTCTTACTCTGAGTTCAACCGTTTTTTCGGCTGGTTTTAACCAGGAAGTTCGCCCGGTTTCTAACTGGAAATTTTACCTGGTTTTCCCCTGGTTTATCGCTGGACTGGTCGGGCTGCTGACGGTTGATGACCTGGGGCCAGGTTTCACCGTGGCCTGGCAGATTATGGCCTGGTCCTCTTATTTACTGGTTAGGTGGGGTCGCCCCGCTAAACTATCTTCCAGACCGGCTTTGGTCTACTTGCTTTTCATGCAAGCCGCCTGGTTGATGGTCGTCGGCGCACCATTTTTGGTTAAAGGCTATAAGTTCGGTGAGCCGCTTATGGAAATTGGGCAAAAACTGGCTGAAGGCCGCCAGCTGCCGAGCCTTTTATTTTTTGCCCTGCTTCTTCTGGGCTTTGGGCTGAAGACTGGAGTTTTCCCCCTCGGGCAACTCTGGATTCCTAAAACTTATTCTACAGCTAACCCTTCAGTTTCCGCCCTGCTGGCTGGAATCCTGGAAAAAACCGGTGTCTTCGGACTCGTCAGGGTATTCTTCTTTCTGTCGAATGGGACCTCAGCCAATTTCAGTCCGGCCGGGTGGGGCAAGGTGCTTTTAATAGCCGGAACCCTCACCCTTTTCATCGGTACGGTTCAAGCCATAAAACAGAGCGAATACCTGAAATTGCTGGCCTATAGTTCGATAGGCCAGGTTGGTTACATCATCTTTGCTCTCGGCGGCAGCCTGCTGGCGGCCAGTTCTGGTACGGCCGCTGGCCAGTCGCTGGCCTTGGTGATTTTTGTGGGCGCTGTTTATCACAGCCTGAACCATGGAATATTCAAGAGCCTGCTTTTCCTGACCGGAGGGAACCTCCTTTATTCCACGGGGACAAGAGACCTTAACCGGCTGGGCGGGCTGCTGGCGGTCATGCCAGCCACCGGTCTTCTGGTAGCCCTGGCTTCTTATTCCATTGCCGGCATGCCGGGTTCGAGCGGGTTTGTCAGCAAGTGGCTGATGATTTCCGGGAATTTTCTGGCCGGCCGGGACAACCTGCTCATGGTGGTGAGCGGCATAATCGCCCTGTTTACCGCGGCTTTTACCCTGGCCTGCTACGTCAAGTTTTTTGGCCTGGCCTTTACCTCGGCCGGGGCTAACTGGAAATTAAACAGGAAAGTAAGAGAAGTCCCCGCTCCCATGTTGGGGGCCGGAATTTTCCTGGCTTTGGTCTGCTTGAGCCAGGCCTTTTTGCCCATGGCTTACGTCAGGCTCATAGGTCTGAGTATGAGCCGCAGCCAGGGATTCATGCTGGCCGACGCAGGTCAGAGTTATCTTTCAGGAAGTTTGTTCAACTTGAAAATATTCGCTGGTCAGCAATTGCTGGCCGCCGTTTCTCCATTGATCATTCTGGTGTTAATTGTGGCGCTAATCATTCTGGCCAGGGCTTTCAGGCAATCGGCCGGAACAGTTGAAGTCCCGGTGCCGACCTGGCTGTGCGGTTACCAGGACCTCAACCGGGATAATGTTTATGCCGACCGCAACATGTTCTCTGACCTCAGAAAATTTTTCTGGTGGACAGGTGGAAACTCCCACCGGGTGGTTGATGATGAAGCTGTAGAAACCGGACAAGTCAAAACAGAGGTTGGTTCATGAACAAAAAAGAATTTTTGGCCGGGTTATTAAAAGATAAACTTGGATCGGATTTTCTGGGGCAAGAAGTTTCCAGCGACCATCGTTTGTTTGTCGACATTGAAAAAGAAGCGCTGTTACCGGCAGTCAAACTTATCCTCGAGCAGGGAGGCCGCTACCAGGTAGGCATTTCTTATGATGACCGAAAAAATCATCAGAGTTTTGCCCTGATTCATACTTTGGCTTTTGACCGCGACGGTCTCCTGGTTGCGCTGCGTGCCTTTGCTCCAGGGAATAACCCGGAATTCGATTCTATAACTCCGGTCGTTCCAGGGGCCGGCTGGTCAGAGCGAGAATACCACGACCTTCTGGGCCTGAATTTTAAAGGACACCCCAACCCCAAGCGGCTGGTGCTGTCCGATGACTGGCCTGAAGGAATCTATCCGCTAAGGCAGGATGTCCCCCATGACCTGATGCCCCCCTCGGCCGAAGAAGTGGCTTTTCGGTTGGAACAGGCACCGCCCGGGACTTCGGTCATTCCCTTTGGACCTTTTCATTCGAGCCTGCATGAGCCGGCGCATTTTTCGGTTTATGTCGATGGGGAAGACATCAAAGGTTGTGAATACCGGGGCTTCATGACTCACCGCGGGATTGAAAAACTGGGCCAGACCGAACTGACTTACAACGATGTGCCTTTTGTGGCGGAAAGAATCTGCGGTATCTGCGGTTCGGTCCATTCGACCAACTATGCTCAGGCGGTGGAAGCGGCTGCCGGCCTTAAGATACCACAGCGGGCTGAATTTATCCGGGTGGTCATACTGGAACTGGAAAGACTTCATTCTCACCTGCTGTGGCTTGGGGTCGCGGGGCACCTGATCGGTTTTGACACGGTTTTCATGCAAGCCTGGAGAATAAGGGAAAAGATCATGTGGCTGGCGGAAAGCCTGACCGGCAACCGCAAGACCTATGGCCTGATTATAATCGGCGGGGTCCGGAGAAACATCACCAAAGAGAAAGCAGAAGACATTCGCCGAGTGCTGCAGGAAGTGGAAAAAGAAACTCTGACGCTGGAAAAAGCCATCATCAAAGATAAGACTATTCATAAGAGAACCAGAGGCGTGGGTTATCTTTCAAAAGAAGATGCTATTAAGTGGAACCTGGTTGGCCCGGTGGCCAGGGCTCGTGGGCTGGACATCGATGTGCGCCGCGACCATCCTTATGCCGCTTACGATGAGCTGAAGTTTGATGTCCCGGTGGCAGAGACTGGCGATGTCTGGGGGACCTTGGTGGTAAGGCTAAAAGAAATATATGAAGCAATCAAGATAATTAGACAATGCTTGGATAAGCTGGCTATTTTACCTGAGAATGAGCCTTTAGCCCTCGAGCTCGAAGGACCGATTCCGGCAGGTAAACAGGGGCTTTCGGTGGTTGAAGCCCCCCGCGGGGAAGCGGTTCATTATGTATTGACCGGCGAAGAAAACCGACCTGAGCGCTGGCGCGTCCGGGCGCCCACCTATCCCAACCTCCAGGCCGTTCCGGACATGCTGCTCAATAACAAATTGGCAGATTTTCCGATCATCGTCGGCTCAATTGACCCCTGCATTTCCTGTACTGACCGGGTAATGGTGGTAGAGCTCAGAGAAAGACGAGTCAGGATAGTAGCCAGACAGGAACTCGAAAAAATTTCCAGGAAAATGAGGTTGGGGAGATGAAAATCGTGGCTGTTTTCATAAACCTGGTTTTTTTCTTGCTACTCGCACCTTTTCTTGAAGGAGTCATGAGAAAAATCACCGCCAGGGTACAATCTCGACAGGGACCGCCACTCTACCAGCCTTACCTGGACCTCCTTAAGCTCTTGAGAAAAGAAAATTTAGTCTCAGCCGAGAATTGGGCTTTTCGTTTAGCTCCGCTCCTGGCTTTCGCTTCGATGTTGGCGGCGGTGGCTATTCTGCCCCTCCATGGTCAGGAAAACATTCTTTCTCATGAAGCCGACCTGATGACCCTGATTTACCTTTTAACCCTGAGCGGTTTTTCCGTGCTGATTGGGGCATTATCCAGCGGCAATCCGTTTGGCAGCGTCGGGGCCAGTCGGGAAATGATGACCATCATCATGTTGGAGCCGGTTTTGGCCATGACCATTATCCTCGGCGCCGTAAGAAATGGCACCATGAGCCTGCCCGGGGCCTTACAGGGCGTGGCCAGCACCGAGAGCTTTTCTTATTTTCTGATGCTGGCCGTTTACCTTCTGGCCCTTCAGGCTTTTGTCTCCCGCCAGCCTTTTGATATACCAGAAGCAGAAGTGGAAATACTTGAGGGACCTTACATTGAATACAGCGGTCCGAACTATGCGCTTTTTCGTTACACCTTGAACATAAAAAGGACGTTCTACGCCTGGTTGTTGGCCGGTGGATTCTTGAGCTTCCTGCGGCCAGCGAATTTATTCCTGGACCTTTTACTGCAAACGGCCCTGATAATTTTATTATTCGGTCTGATTTCAGTGGTTGGCGCCACCCATCCGCGCTTCAGGATAGACCAGGCCATTAAATACTACGCTTTATTGATAGTTTTATCTTTGTTAGCTGTTGGCCTGGGAGTTAGCGGCCTATGAACAGATAGAGGAGAGACTCGAGATGTGGTTATGGAATAAGATAAAGCAGCTGGCCATTTCCTGGAAATCTGGAGTGGTTACTCTTCGCTACCCGTTTGAACCGAGACCAGCCCCTGCTGGCTTTCGCGGCCAGCCCATCTGGGACCACACGAAGTGTATTGGCTGTGCCGGTTGTGCTAACCACTGCCCGGCCCGGACGATTTTCCTGAGGGATATCTGCCAGGAAATTAGAATTCTGCTCTATGATTCCTCGCGCTGTACTTATTGTGGTCGCTGTGCCGACCTCTGTCCGGAAAAAGCCATCACCATGGGCGACCACTACGAACTGGCCACGGAAAACAGGCCAGATATCACTCAGACTATTGAACTGTTTATGATGACCTGCCAGAGGTGCGGGCGATGTTACGACCTGGAAATAAAGAACAGCCTGGATAAGCTGCACACTCTTGGTTATCGTTATGATAGCCTGGAAGTCGGAAAGGTCAGCCGGCAGAATACGGCTGAATTTTCGCCCGACCTGCTGGAAAAAACCAAGACTTATGAGAGGCCAAAACAACTGGAGAAGTGATCATGTGGAAGAAGCTCACTGAAAAGGCTTTCTGGCGTTCCATCTGGGTCTACCACTGCAACAGTGGAGCCTGTAACGGTTGCGACATAGAGATTCTCAACGTGCTGACGCCTTATTATGATGTAGAAAGATTCGGCATCAGGCTGGTTGGCTCGCCGCGGCAGGCCGATGCCATTCTTCTTTCCGGGGCGGTCACCAGACCGACCTTGCCCTTAGTCAAGAAAGCTTACCAGGCAGTGCCAGCTCCCAGGCTGGTTTTTGCCGTTGGTTCCTGTGCCATTGGTGGCGGTTGCTGGTATGATACCTATAATGTCACCGGCGGGGGTGAAAAAGCCATCCCGGTGAACTATTTCATTCCTGGCTGTCCGCCGAGGCCGGAAGCTATCATCTATGGTATTGCTTTGGCCCTCGGGCTGGTGGACAAGAAAGTGGCCCCGGTCGAACTGAAGCAGATGGAGTTCCCGGTGGATATGTACCGGCACAGGAAACTGTTTGAAGCTAATAATGTTATTTACAAGCTGTTGGGTGAGGAAGACGACCGACTGAACTTCGGGAGGAAATAAAATGGCCAGGATCCTGTTGGTGGATGACGACCGTGACCTGACCGAAAGTTTGAGCCAGGTCCTAAAGGTTAAAGGCTACCAAGTCGAAGTGGCCCACAGCGGACAGGAAGGGCTGAAGAAATTACTGGAAGTAAAACCTGACCTGCTTATCCTTGATGTCATGATGGAGACCGACACGGCCGGGTTTGAAGCGGTCTATAAAATCAGAAGTGACCGTCCGGAGTCAAGATACAGAGAATTTAAGGATATCCCGATTATCATCCTGACGGCCATTGACCAGGTGACCAATGCCCGTTTTTCTTTGGACCAGGAAGAAAGCTTCCTGCCTGGACACAATGAATTCCTGACCAAGCCGGTTGAACTGGAAGAATTGCTGGAGAAAATAAATAAGAGCCTGGCCGGGAAATAGCCGGCGAGCTTTATGATATAAAAATGGATTTAAAAGACCTGGTTAAGAAATTCGAGACCCTGCGCACCAGCCTCAGGTTCAAGCTGATTTTCGGGTTGCTGACCATCGTTTTTTTGATGGGCACGCTGTCTATTTACCTGGGAATAAATTCCATTAACCGCAACGTCATCCGCGAGGCCTACGATAATGTTAAAAACAGTCTCAAGGCCATTAACGACCTGTACCAGGAAGAGATAAAGAGCCGGTCCAGAATTATAGAATACCTTGCCAGGACCTCGGAGATTGTCAACGCCACGGCTTCGGGTAACAGGGAATACCTGTATGAAAAATTGGTTCAGATAAAAGAAGAGTTTGGTTTTGACATTGTCAACGTGGTTAAACCGGATGGAACGATTCTGGTAAGGGCTAATAACTTTGAGGCTTATGGAGATAGCGTTGCCACCTACAAATACATACAGTGGGTGTTGCGGAATAAGAAGCCAGCGGCTGGCACCGGTATCCTGGGGTACGAAAACATAAAAAATGAAGGGCCAGACCTGGCCGACAGAACTTTAATTCAAATAATTCCCACCCCGAAAGCCAGGCCCCAGCGCATAGAAACAGAAGAAAGGGCCCTGGTGTTAAAAACGGTCTCACCCATCTTCCAGCGGGGCCGCCTGGTTGGCGTCCTTTACGCCGCGGTGCTCCTTAATAACAATGACCGTTTCGTCGATAGATTTAAGAAGCTGATTTTTAAGGAAGAAAGATTAAAAGGCAAAGACGTTGGCACCACGACCATCTTCCTCGATGATGTCCGGGTGGCTACCAATGTGGTGGACAAGAATGGCCAGCGAGCGGTCGGCACCCTGGTCTCAGAAGAAGTTTATCGCCTGGTTTTTGAAAAGGGCCAGGACTGGCTGGGAAGAGCTTTTGTGGTCAATGATTATTATCTTTCTGGCTACACACGCCTGACCGATGTGGATGGTGTGCCAGTGGGCATGCTTTACGTCGGAATCCTTGAAGCCAAATTTACCTCCATCCTGCGGCGGACAACTATCCTTTATTTTTTACTAATTTTCCTGATGACGGTCATGGCTGTCTACGTTTCCACTTACCTGGTGAACCTCTATACCAGGCCGATCAACCGGGTGATAAAAGCTACCTCGGAGATTGCCCGGGGAAATTATCATCTGCTGGAAATTCCCCCTGATGAAAGCGCTGAGGTCCGGGAGCTGGAAGAATATTTTAATGAAATGGTCAAAGCCATCGAAGAAAGGGACGAGCGTTTAAAAGAACTGGCTGAAAAAACCATTTTGCGGTCAGAAAAACTGGCTTCGGTCGGGCGGCTGGCCTCAGGCATCGCCCATGAAATAAATAACCCTCTAACCGGGATTCTCACCTACAGCAGCCTGCTGGCCGAAGAATTAAAAGGCACCCCATACGAAGAAGACCTGAAAACCATAAAGGAAGAAACCCTGCGTTGCCGCAAGATAGTCCGGGGACTTCTGGACTTCGCCCGTGATTACAAGCCCGAGAAAGTTAGCGCCAACCTGAATTCTCTAATCGAAGAGACTTTACAGTTACTGGAAAAACATGTGAATTTCCATGATATAAAAATTGTCAGAGACTTTGAACCTAATCTCCCTGAAGTCAAGGTTGATGCTGATGAGTTTCGTTCGGTTATTAACAATCTGGCCGTGAATGCAGCTGATGCCATGCCCGACGGCGGCCAGCTAACCATTACCACCAGGTTGGACCAAGTAACTAATCAAGTCATAATCAGGGTGGCCGATACCGGAGTGGGCATAAGCGAGGAAAACCTGAAAAAGATCTTTGAACCGTTCTTTACAACTAAAGAAAAAGGAAAAGGCACCGGGCTGGGATTGGCCATGGCTTATGGCGTGATAAAGAGACATAACGGAACGATAGATGTTAAGAGTAAATTGGGAGAAGGTACCGAATTTGTCATAAGGTTGCCGGTGGAATGACCATCGGGAAAAGGACAAAAAATGGCCAGACCAAGAATTTTATTCATTGATGACGAAGAAATTGTCCTGCGCAGCTGTCGCCGGATTTTTGCTCAGTCGGACTATGAAATTGAGACTGCCCTTTCCGGGGAAGAGGGTTTGAGCAAAGCCATCAACCAGGATTATGACCTCGTGGTTACCGACCTGAAAATGCCCGGAATCGGGGGCATGGAAGTCTTGAAAAGGTTGCGGCAGGTTCGGCCAGATACGACGGTGATAATCTTTACTGGTTATGCCAGTGTGGACACGGCCCGCGAAGCTTTGACAAACGGGGCTTTTGATTACATTCCGAAGCCTTTTACTCCGGAAGAAATCAGAGAAGTTATAAAAAATGCCCTGGAAGCCCGGGCTGGGAAGCAACGCACCATGCTCGACCTGATGGCCATCGTCTCGCATGAACTCAAGAGCCCGGTCTCGGCCCTGCACACTACGGCTTCCACCCTGTATAAGGGTTACTTTGGACAGTTGTCGCCGGAACAGATGAAAATCCTTGAAACGATAATTCGTAACTGTGAATACCTCGAGGATATTATCAGGAGTTATCTTGACCTGTCCAAGATGGAGCTTGACCAGCTCGATTCTTTCCAGGAAGAAATCTATTTTGTAAAGGATGTGGTGGAAGAAGTTTTGCCGCTCGCCGAGATAGCGGATAACACCAAGAGAATAAAAGTGGTTAAAGATTTCTCCGATGATATCAAGATACAGGGCGACCCACGGCTTTTAAGAATCCTGGTCCGCAACCTGGTCAGCAATGCCATCAAGTATGGTTACGAAGGCACTGAAGTCAGGCTGGGTTTGGAAAAGAAAGAATCGGAAATGATTTTTTCCGTTAATAACCAGGGAGTGGGGATAAAACCAGAAGATGGCCAGAGGCTCTTCCGCAAGTTTGAACGGCTGAAACAGAAAGGCACAGAAGGGGTCAAGGGCTCGGGTCTGGGGCTTTACATTTGTAAAAAGATTGTGGACAGCCACAAGGGTAAAATCTGGTTTGAATCCGAACCCGGACGCTGGGTTACTTTTTATGTCAGCCTGCCGCTGACCTCCTGATGGCATCTGGGCCCAGGAGTCCTGTTATTCTCGCCGGCCCAGCCCTAACCGGGGGCCAGTTGGGCTCCACGGGCGGGCAGGCTTGATTACTTTCTGACCTCAGAGAAAGGGATTTCCGGGGAGCCGGCCACAGGTTTAATTGACATTTGACCCCCGTCTCCCCTATAATTTTAGTGTCGGGGGCGAAATGGACTCGACGGAGGTAGTGAAGCAGAAGCTGCAGGCCGAGGTCCCATCAACCTCGT
>JANLGB010000279.1 GCA_024653405.1 Candidatus Saccharicenans sp. | reverse complement strand
GCTGAGCGGCAAGAGCATCCAGGGAAGAGTTGGGAAAGGCGGAGCCGAGGTTGTGGCCAAGGCTTTCAGCGGCAGCGTGGAAATCAAAAAGGGTAGCCGATAGAAAAGCCGCCGGTGCCGGCTCTGGTGCCGGGATTAAAGACAGCTCAAAAGGGCGGGCTAACCCCCGCCCTTTTTTTCTGATAAAATAGCCCAAGATGATCGCTCTGCACGGCAAGGGATTTGACGTCATCCTGGTCAGCGGGGACTCCTATGCCGACCATCCCCTGTCCCCGGTCGGGGTAATTGCCAGGGTGCTGGAGGCCAAAGGGTATAAAGTCGGGGTAATCGAAAAGCCTGACTGGACTGCCGACTCTGACTTCCTGAAACTCGGGCGGCCACGACTCTTTTTCGGCGTAACCTCCGGCTCCATAGATAGCTGCCTGGCCAACTACACTCCGCTTCTCCGCCGCCGGGAAAAGGATGAGCATGCCCCTTACAGTTCCGGCAAGCCCGACCGGGCGGTAATAGTCTATTGCAACAGGATAAAAAAGCTATTTCCCGGTATTCCGATAGTAATAGGTGGAATTGAGGCTTCACTGCGCCGCTTTGCCCATTACGATTACTGGGAGAATCGCCTCAGGCGCTCGATCCTTCTGGATAGCCGGGCCGATATCCTGGTCTATGGACCCGGTGAGCTCCAGGCCATGGAAATTGCCCGGCGCCTGGATTCAGGACAGGCCCTTGAGGGCATTCCGGGAACGGCCATACTCAGCCACGAGCTTCCGCCCGACTTTGAAGAAATTCCTTCTTATGAAGAAATATTTTCCGACCCGGAAAAGTTTATAGAAGCCCAGCGCGCCCTGGCCAATTACAAGAGCCTGGCCCAGAAATATGCCAATCGTTACGTGCTGCAATACCCCATGCCTGAATATACCCCGGACATCCTGGACTGGATTTATGGTCTGCCCTTCACCCGCCGTATTCCGCCCGATTACCCCGAGCTGGAAATGGGCAGGTTTTCCGTGGTCACCCACCGGGGCTGTATCGGGCGCTGTTCTTTCTGTTCGCTCTCCCTTCACCAGGGCGACCGCATCGTTTCTCGCAGTGAAGATTCCATCCTGGAAGAAATCCATCGGCTGACCCGTCATCCCGATTTTAAGGGTTATATCGATGACCTCGGCGGTCCAACGGCCAACATGTACGGGATGGACTGCCGCCGCTGTGAGCGTGGATTCTGCCTGACCTGTAAGAAGCTCGACCGTTCTCACCGGCGGCTGATTGGCCTCCTGAGGCGGGCCCGGGCCATTCCCGGTGTCAAGAAGGTCTTTGTCCGCAGCGGGATCCGTTATGACCTGGCCCTTGATAGTCCGGAATACGTCCGCGAGCTGGCCGAGCACCATGTTTCCGGGCTGCTGAAAATCGCCCCGGAACATGTCTCGCCTGCGGTGCTTCGCCTGATGAATAAGTCTGAGGTGCCGGTGGAAAAGTTTCGGGAGCTTTTCCTGAAGCTGAGCGGAAAAAAGAAGCAACACCTGAAATATTACTTCATGGTGGCCCACCCTGGCACCACCATGAAGGAAGCGAAAGAACTGGCTGCTTATATAAAAAAACTGGCCGCGAAGGGAGAAAAGCCAGTGGAAGGGATCCAGATTTTCACCCCAACCCCGATGACCCGCTCCACCTGCATGTATTACACCGGGAAAGACCCGGAAACAGGCCAACCCGTCCATGTCCCGAGAACCTTCGAGGAAAAGAAGTCCCAGAAACGCCTCATACAGGAGTATTTGAGCCAGGCGCCTGGCCGCCCGGATAGGGCCAAGACCCCAGCCAGTGTCAGAGCTCGTCAGAAACAACCAGGTGGCCGCCGCGGCGGGTAAGTTGCTCCCGGGCTTCCCTGAAGCCCTCGTGGCTGAGGGCCCTGGTGACGTCTTCCAGATAATAAGTTTCAAAGCCAAGGTCAATGGCATCGAGCGCCGTGTACAGCACGCAGAATTCAGCGGCCAGCCCGCAGACGTAGACCTGTTTTACTCCCCGGCCCTTCAGGTAATCGCCCAGGCCAGTAGATTTTTTCCGGCCGTTGTCAAAAAAACCAGAGTAGCTGTCAATTTCCGGGTCGGTGCCCTTCCTGAAAATGGCTTCCACCCGGCGCTCGGTCTTTAAAAATACCGGGCCCAGGAGGAAGGGGCTTTTAAGGAAGCGGAAGCGG
>JANLGB010000278.1 GCA_024653405.1 Candidatus Saccharicenans sp. | reverse complement strand
TTCCGAGTTCAGGACAAAATCACGGACCTTTTTGCTCCGGCCGTCGAGCTGACGCAAGCTGTCCAGGTAATAGGGATTGGGCAGGAAGCGGGTATCAAAGACCAGGTCGGAATCCAGGGGCAGGCCGTGCTTGTAACCGAAGCTGACTACATAAACCTGGAGCCGCCGCCGCTTCGGGCGCAGCACCCGTTCCAGGACCTGCTCCTTGAGCTGGGAAATGGTCAACCCGGTTGTGTCTATAACCTCGTCGGCCATGTCCTTGATGGCCGCCAGCTTTTTTCGTTCCAGGCGGACCCCGGCCAGGACCGATTTATTTTTGGCCAGGGGATGCGGCCGCCGACTCTCGCTGAACCTCTTAACCAGGGCTTCGTCGGTAGCTTCCAGAAAAATTAGGAATGGTTTGGCTCTCAACTTCTTGACGATTTCCGGAAATTCTGCCAGGAAATGGGGCTCCCTGATATCAACCACCAGGGCCATGCGCTCGATTTCCACCTTTTTCCTCAGCCACAGGTCGACCAGTTCCGGGATCAGCTTGGCCGGCAAGTTATCCACGCAATAATATCCCATATCTTCCAGGAAGCGGCTGACCACGGTCTTGCCCGAACCAGATAGGCCGGTGACCACGATAAAATCAACGTTCTTACGATGATTTTTCATTTTTTCTGGCCAGTTTTTTCTCCAGCCGCCGGATGATGTCCTGGGCGGCCTGGTAACCCTTTTTCCTCAGGACAAAGACCCGGCAGGCCACCTCAATCAGGGTGGCAATGTTCCGGCCGGGAGCTACCGGAATGTGGAGCTGGGGGATTCTCAGCCCGGCCAGCTCGAAGTCTTCCGGAAACTTCAGGCCCAACCGGTCGATTTCCATCTTCTTGCTCCATTTTTTCAACCTGATGACCAGGTCAATGGGAGTCTCTTCCAGGATGGACCGCGACCCGAAAATTTCCTTGATATTGATGATGCCCAGACCCCTGATTTCCATGAAATTTCTGGTCAGTCGGGGAGAACGGCCATGGAGCTGGCCCTGGTCATCCCGGAAAACCTCGACCACGTCATCCGAAACAAATTTGTGTCCGCGGGCAATCAGTTCCAGGGAGCTCTCGCTCTTGCCCACCCCGCTATCGCCGATGATCAGCGTGCCCACGCCGAAAATTTTTAACAGCCCGGCAGAAATCACCACCTGGGAGGAGACATCAGGACCGGAAACCTGGGGGGCAGTTTCGGTTTTGAGCGGTCCGTTCTTTTTCCCGTTCGTGGAACCCTGGTGCTTGCTGCCGGCCGCCATCAGGCTTTTTCTTCCTGTGCTCTTATTATTTCCAGAACCTCCCGGGCGTCTTCGGCTGCCAGCAACTGAGACTTCAGTCCGGGAGATTTTTTGACCAGCTGGGCAATCAGGGCCAGGATTTGGAGGTTGAGACTGGGGTCTTCGGGGGAAGTGATCAGAAGGAAAAAGACCTGGACCGGTTGGCCGTCAGGTGCTTCAAAATCCACCCCGTTTTTGGCCACGCCCACCAGCAGAACCGGGTTTTTGATTCCCTTGGCCTTGCAGTGAGGAATGGCCATCCCCTCGCCCAGAGCGGTGCTGCCCAGGGACTCCCGCTGCAACAGTTTTTCTATTATTTCTTTTTCGTGATTTATGAGCTTCTGTTTCTTCAGGTGTTTAACCATTTCTGCCAGGGCTTCGTCCTTCTTTCTGGACTGGATATTCAGCAGAATGGCCTTTTCCTTGATGATGTTCGATAACCTCACTGTGGCTAACTCCTTTTCCCGGTCATTATTCTTCCAGGCTCGCAACCATTAGATGGTCATCCTTCCGGGTCAACCAGGGCTACCCGGCCGTCTTTCCGCCGGAAAACGGCAGCCCAGTTTTCACTGCCTTCCTTGCGGAACAGGAAAACCTCCTTCTTACCCTCTTCCAGCTGCAGCAGCGCTTCCTGGATGCTGATAGGCTTGTCGGAAAAATAGGGCAGACGGAGAAGCCTGGGCGCTGGCTCCAGCCCTTCCATCCCGGGCAGCGGCAGCTCGCGGCTGCCGGCCCGCCGCCTTTTCTGGATCGTCTTTCTTCTTTCTTTTACAATCTTTTTCTCCAGGCTGTCAAAGGCCTGGTTCAGAGAATTGAAAACATCAGTGGTTTCTTCGGAAATAACAACATCTTCACCCCGCCGCTTGACCTGGAGGTCCACTTTCTTCCGGCTACGC
>JANLGB010000277.1 GCA_024653405.1 Candidatus Saccharicenans sp. | reverse complement strand
CGGCCAGGTCACGGCTGACCGTCCGCATCAAGCGGGGCTGGGCAAAATCCAGGTACCAGGGAGAGAGTTCTCCGGGCTGGTTTCCGGCCGTCGGTCGGCTGGTCGACAGTAACAGACTGACCTTATCCCAATTCTCGCCCGTTTTCTGTTTGACTATGGCCGCCACAGTCAGCTCTATTTCTCCAGATTCAGGCAGGGCTTTTATCGTATAAACAGGTATCCAGCTGGCCGGACTGACGGCATAGCTTAATTCCACCTGGAGCTGGGTGGCCCGGGCGCTCTCCACCAGGATGTTGATGTTTTGCTGTTCCCTGGCCCCGGCCGGCATAATCTCCTTCAGTTTTTTCTTCAGGGCTTCCAGCCTGGCCTGCTTTTCAGCCAGAGACCGAGCATTATCCTGCCGCCCTTTCTGAATGGATTGTAGCCTGGTCCCGAGATAATCAACGAATTTATCCACCCCGGCCAGGTCCGGACGCCCAGCCAGAAGCTCCTGGGAGGCCTGATTGCTGAAAGCTGCCCCGAAGGAATTCAAGAATTTTTCCTGAGCTTCAAGGATGGCTTCCTGACCCTTGATTCTGGCTATTTCAGTCTCGACCGAGTTTATCTCTTCCAGAATCTTCTTAACTTGGGGCAACTGTTCAGCTTCCAGATATTCCCGGCCGACCTCCACCCCGAGAATTTTTACCGGGGCCTGGCCGCTGGCCGCCACCCGGACCGAGCCCGGAATAATGGTACCGGGCAGCGCCCGGAAGACCAAACTCTTGGTCTCGGGGGTAAGGCTGGCTTCGCCCTTTCTTATGACCTGGGCCCTGTCCGGGTAGACAATCACCTGCTGAATGCGGCTGGTCACTTCCACCAGGCTGCGGTCGCCGCTCCTGGCCATAGTTTCAGCTTTTGGCTCTGCCTGCTGCCCGGCCAGGGGCTGGGAAGACATAGTCAGGCCAGCCAGAAGCACCAGGAAGCTTGCCATTAATAATCCGGGGAAAAATTTATGGGCCTTTTTCATGTTTCCTTCTCCTTTTTACCGATATAAGTCAATGGTATAACAAGCGACCGGGCAGCACAATGACCTGATAAATTTAGTTAGCAGGGTATCATGATGTTTTTCTTATAATAAAACTTACCTGCCCAGAAAAAGTTATGGCCGCTCTCAACCTTAGTGGTTGGGTGATGGCTCGCGAGGGCCGGTTTCCCCGCCAGAGAAACCACCGACCGTTCCAGACTGGTTCTGCTAACCGATCTTCGGTTCGGGTTCAGGCTAATTTTTGAACTGTGGCCCGAGCGAGTTGGTCCAGCACTTCCCGAGTCAGTTTACTTTCAAGGTTCAGTCCCTGGGAGGGCAGGCGAGCCAATTCGACACTGGTAGGAATCTGGGCCAACAATTCCGTGCCGAACTGTCTGGCCAGTTTTTCGGTCTCATCCTGGCCAAAAAATTTGGTTTTCTCCCCGCAATGGGGACAGATGAAATAGCTCATGTTTTCTACCAGCCCCAGCACCGGAACCTTCATCCTCTCAGCCATCTGCATGGAGCGGGCCACCACCACCGAGACCAAATCCTGCGGTGTGGTGACAAAAATAAAGCCATGAAGCGGAAATGATTGCATCACGGTGATGGCCACGTCCGATGTGCCGGGCGGCATATCGATCACCAGGTAATCCAGCTCGCCCCACAGAACGTCGCCCCAGAATTGCCGGATGGCCTTTGACAGAAGCGGCCCGAGCCAGATAACCGGCTGTTCTTCATTGTCCACCAGGAAACTGATAGACATGACCTTAAGCCCCGACTCGGTTTCTACCGGGCAGATGAAATCGCCGCAGACCTTCATCTCATATTTGGGCAGGTGCATGATTCTGGGAATGCTGGCTCCGGTGATGTCAGCATCCAGGATGCCCACCCGGTAACCTTTCTGTTTTAGAGCCAGAGCCGTCAGGTAGGTCACGGTTGACTTCCCTACTCCACCTTTGCCGCTCATCACGCCTATCAGATGCCTTATTTTGTTGGGATTATCTTTTTTTTCTGGTTGGTTCATTTGGCCTCCGATCATTTTTTTTTCATTTTATACCTTTTACCCATTCAGGGCTAAACCCACCGGGCAGAGAAATGGGATTTTTCCTTAATTACCGGCCTGGATTAGGCTCTAACATTTGCCCAGAACACCGAATATTTTCTATATTTACTCGCCTGGTATGTTAATAACCCATCTGGACCTGGC
>JANLGB010000276.1 GCA_024653405.1 Candidatus Saccharicenans sp. | reverse complement strand
CTGAAATCAGCCCGTTGCAAACCTCTGTTTACTATCTTCAAATCTGCGATTAAAATTAGAATATGAACCAGAGCCTGGAAGATACCATCATCGCCGTTTCCACCCCGCCCGGGCCGGGAGGAATCGGTATCGTTCGGCTGAGCGGGCCAGAGGCTCTGCCTATAGCCAGGAAAATTTTTGCCCTCAAAGAAACGGACCCAGCTGCCTGTCCCAGGGCCATGTGTTTTGGCTACCTGCATGACCCGGAGTCGGGAGAAGTGCTGGATGCTGGCTATTTGTGTTATTTCCCCGCCCCGAATTCATATACCAGGGAAGAGGTGGTCGAGCTTAACCTCCACGGCTCTCCTGTCTTGTTGGCTGAGGCGGTGAGGCTGGGGATAAAGGCCGGGGCCCGGCTGGCTCACCCGGGAGAATTTACCCTGCGGGCCTATCTCAATGGCCGGATTGATATCATTCAGGCCGAGGCCATTAACGACCTGATCCAGGCCTGTTCTCTGGACCAGGCCCGGGTTTCCTTCAAGCAGATGGAAGGCAGTCTTTCCTGTAAGATAGCCTCTATCAGAGAGAAGGTGGTTGAATTATTGAGCCTGGTGGAAACCAGCCTGGAGTTCGCGCAAGAAGAACCTGAAGTGGCGCCTGAAAGAATCAAGGAGGCCCTGGCCGAGCTCATATCTGACCTGGAAAGACTGGTTACGAGCTACCAACAGGGCCGGGCTATGCTGGAAGGGCTGAGTGTGGCCGTCCTCGGCAAGACTAATGTCGGGAAATCAACCCTGTTCAACGCCCTGCTGGAAGAGGAAAGAGCTATAGTCACCCCCTACCCCGGCACCACCAGGGATTTTATCAGGGAAAACATCCTGTTAGATGGAGTGCTCATCAAGCTGGTGGACATGGCCGGGTTCGGCCAGGCCCAGCACCCGGTGGAAGAGGAAGGCATGGTCAGGGGGCAAAGGCTGGCCGAAAAAGCCGATGGGCTTCTTTTGGTCCTGGACGCTTCCAGGAAAGAGACCAGGGAAGATTTTCAGCTGCTGGAGAAATTCAGCCAGAAAAAAATGGTTCTTGTCTTTAACAAGGTTGACCTGGAGCCAAAAATTAACATAGAAAAAATCTTAGCTGTGTGCCCTGGTAGACCCTGGGTGGAAGTTTCCGCTCTGACCGGAAAGAACCTGGAGGAACTTAAAAAGCTGATGCTGAGTACATTTTCCCCACCGGCAGAAAAGCAGGAAGAAATAATTCTCCACCAGAGGCAAAAAACCCTGATTGAGAGCATGAAGCAGGACCTGGAAAGGGCCCTTAGGCTGCTGGAGGAAGGACACAGTGAAGAGCTGGTAGCCGAAGCCATAAGAGAAGTTTTGCCTGATATAGGGCAATTAACGGGTGAGATCAGCAGCCAGGAAATCCTGGAAGAAATCTTCAACCGCTTTTGCATAGGAAAATGACAAAGGAGCCTTTTGTTGAAGAATATGAGGTGGTGGTGGTCGGGGCCGGTCATGCTGGCTGCGAAGCGGCGGCGGCTGCGGCCCGCCTGGGGGCAGCTACTTGTCTTTTAACCATTCACCTCGAAACCATCGCCCAGATGTCCTGTAACCCGGCCATTGGAGGCCTGGCCAAGGGTCACCTGGTGAGGGAAATAGATGCCCTTGGGGGTATCATGGGGCTCCTGGCCGATGAAACGGGCATCCATTTTCGCCTATTGAACAGAAGCCGGGGCGGTGCGGTTCAGGGACCGAGGGCCCAGTGTGACAAGGCCGCCTACCGTCTCACCATGAAAAAATGGCTGGAGAATATAAAGAACCTGAGAATACTCCAGGCGGTGGTGACCGGCCTGGTGATAGAAGGAGACCGGATTGGCGGTGTTATCTGCCAGGACGGCACCAGGATTAAAGCCGACGCGGTCATCCTTACTCCTGGCACTTTTCTTAACGGCCTCATCCATATCGGTCTTAAAAGTTACCCGGCCGGAAGAGCCAATGAACCGCCGGCAGTCGAGCTGGCCCGGACATTGAGAGAAGCAGGTTCCAAGATGCTCCGACTTAAAACTGGGACCCCGATGAGGCTCGACCGCAACAGCATTGATTGGGAGAAATTCAAACCGCAGCCGGGCGATGATCAGCCGGTAGCCTTTTCTTTCCGGACAACCAGACCGCTGAAGAACCTTGTAGTCTGTTATGTGGGCTATACTAACCATAAAACACACGAGGTTATCAGAATAAACCTGGATAAGTCTCCCCTAT
>JANLGB010000275.1 GCA_024653405.1 Candidatus Saccharicenans sp. | reverse complement strand
TGCCCGATTTCGTAGGACAGGCCGGTGGTGCCGGTGGACCGGGCCTTTCCGCTCCAGCCGTTGTAAGAGTCAACTCTCAGGCCGAGGTTGAAGGTCAGCCGGTTCTTGATGGTGAAATTGTCCTGGAAGTAAGCGCCGATCCGGTATTCATAGAGGTCGGTGACGCTGTCGCCTTTTCCCGGACCGCAGTTGGTAAAGGACAGGCGGCCGTCGCCGTAGATGGTCGGCTGGTCAACCCCGAAGTAACCGCGCCAGTAGTAGGGATTGCCGTTATAGTAATACCACTCCATGGGCTGCTGCCTGGCGTAGGAATACCTGTCCCAGCCGAACTGGAGCTCCACTCCGGCTCCCAGCTCGTGGTCGCCGCCCAGGACGTTATCGGCAAAATGGGTGCCCCTGACCGAAGCCTGGTTGGTATGGCGGATGATGAAGCTTTCCCAGCTCTGGATGCCGTTCCAGATATAACCGGTATAGCCATCGCGGTAGCCGATCTTATCCGAGCCATTCCGGGCCGTTATTGGATAATCCAGGTGGTTGATGTTCAACCTGAAATCAATGAATGAACTGCTGCTGGGAATCCAGGTCAGGTTAGCCGTGCCAACATACTGGGTGGGCTTGGCGTCAAAAGTGCTGTCCTCAGTCTTATTGGACCAGGCCTCAAACATTCTCTGGCTCTGGCTCAGTGAGAAGTAGATGTAAAATCTCAGCTTTTTCGAAAATTCTGTGGTTAGTTTAAGGTTGCCCCTCAGGTTCTGATTGGGGACTTTGTACTGGTCATACTGGGTGCCGAGGATGGTAGTGGGCCGGAAAGGAGACCAATTGCTGGACTTGGTGAAGGCCAAATCGGTGAAAAACCAGATCTTATCCTTGATCACGGGGCCCCCGACCATAGCCGAGGTATCAAGATCGTACAGGCTGAAGCCGGGTTTGCCAATCTGCATGGACCTGAGTTGCTCATCCGGGAAGAGAACCTGGGCCAGGTGCTTGTTGGTGTAGTAGGCCTGGACCTGGCCAGAGAAGTTGTTGCCACCGGATTTGGTTACGATGTTGACGAAGGCTCCGCCGGTCGTTCCGACCTGGGCCGGAATGGCCCCGGTCATCACCTCGATTTCTTCGATGGCATCAAACTGGGGTGTGCCGAAAGCTCCACCGGTGGTCGGGCAGTTAGCATTGATGCCGTCCACTTCATAGGTGACACCATTCCAGTCGGTGCCGTGAATGCTTCCCGAATAAGTGGCGATGGTACCGACGGTTGAGGGAACCAGGTTCATGACGCTGGTCAGGCTACGGTTAAGGGGGAGCCTGGTAATGACCTCGGAAGTAACGGCCGTGGTGACTTTAGTCTTCTGGACGTCAATCTCCGGAGCCCTGGCCACGACCGTCACCTGCTCTTCAACCGTGGCCGGTTCCATTTTCACCTCCAGGGTAACGGTCAGGCCCACCCTGACGATCACTTCATTTAGGGTAATCGTCTTGAATCTCTGAAGCTCAGCCGTCAGGGTATAGCTGCCCGGTGGCACTGCCGGCAACCGGAACGTGCCATCCTCCCGGCTGACATCGGTGGCCTTGCCCATCATACTGGGCCCGGTCAGGGTTATGCTGACGCCGGGCAGGGGCAGGCCATCCGAATCCTTGATCACCCCGCGGACCGTTCCCGTCTGGCGGGTGATCTGCGCCTGGAGGACGGACAAAGTCAGCAGCAGGATAAAGCTGCCCAGAAAAAATGACCTTGCCTTAGGCATGCAGTCCTCCTTTTAATTAATTAGGTTTAATCGGCCGGGCCGGAATCAGCCGGCGGCCAACCGGTCGGCCAAGACCAGAGAACCTACAGCAGAGCTGACCTCGCTGGCCGCGGCCGACAGTCTGCAGCCGGTTCGCTTCCGGTCCGGCAAACATCTTCGTTTAGTATGCGTTAACGTTAACATCAGCGATCAAAAATAAAATTTGCAGGAATGTTAACGTTAACACAAATATTTTATATAATGAAAAAGAAATCCATATCAAGAACTTTGTGGCTGACAAAAATTCGGGCCGGCCTCCCCGGGGTAGCCCGGTCAAAAATTTCACTTTCTAAAAGTCTTGGGTCTGAATTAAAATTGAAATCAATGAGGAGGCGCAAGAGATGAGGTCAAAAGCCAGAGCTTACAGCCTTGGTCTGGATTTCGGTACCAACTCGGTTCGGGCCCTGCTGGTTGAGGTGGCCAGCGGCGAGGAAATCAGCACCGCCGTGGTCAATTACCCTTCAGG
>JANLGB010000274.1 GCA_024653405.1 Candidatus Saccharicenans sp. | reverse complement strand
ATTTTATCCAGCTCAGCAATCAGTTCATCTCGGAAAACCTTGGCCACGATCGAGGCAGCGGCAACCGAGAAAATTTTTCTATCTCCCTGGGGCACTGCCATCTGAAAATAATCTATACCTTTCAGGGGATGCCCGTCAACTAAAATTGCATCGGGTTGCAGGCTCAGCTCCTGCAGGGCCCTGACCATGGCCAGCTGGCTGGCCCGGTAAATATTCAGCCTGTCTATCTCCAGGTGACTGGCGTAGCCCAGGCCCAGGTCTGAGGCGGTCTGCAGGACACGCCCCGCCAGCTCTAATCTTTTAGTCGGGGAAAGCAGCTTGGAATCGATAACCTGCCCGGTCCAGGCCGGTCTTTTCCCCTGGAAAAAGTCTGGAGGAAAAACCACGGCCACAGCCACTACCGGCCCAAAAAGAGAACCGCGTCCCACTTCATCCAGGCCGGCCAGGTGCCTCCGCCCCTGGCTTATCAAGCCCCTCTCGGTCCGGAAACTGATCATCAATATTATTTTATATAATTCTGGGTGCAGAATCGACCCCCGGGCCGGAATGGTTCCCTGGAAATTTCAGGCTTGAATTTTAATCAGAAGGGCTTACTGCTGCTCTTCTTTCAGCTTGGCCGCTTTGCCCTTAAGCTGGCGGAGATAGTAGAGCTTGGCCCGGCGGACTTTACCGTGGCGGACGACTTCCACCTTCTTCACCATCCTGGAATGCAGGGGAAAGATTCTCTCCACGCCGATGCCATAGGAAATTTTCCTGACGGTGAAGGTTGCTCCCATCCCGGAACCCCTCTTGGCAATCACATCGCCCTTGAAAATCTGGATTCTTTCCTTATCACCCTCCCGGATCAGGACGTGAACCTTGACCGTGTCGCCAACCTTGAAGGGTTCTATATCCTGGCGCATATGCTTTTCTTCAATTGTCCTTATCAAGTTGCTCATGAGTCTTTCCTTTCTCTCTTGATTTCCTCAAGGAGTTCCTCTTCTTCCGAGGACAGCTGCCTTGATTTCAGTAAATCTGGCCTGCGGGCCAGAGTCTTTTCCAGAGCTTTTTTCAAACGCCAGCGGGCAATTTTCTGATGGTCGCCAGAAAAAAGTACTGCCGGGACGCGGTACCCGCGAAATTCCCGCGGCCTGGTGTACTGAGGAAAATCCAGCAGACCGGCAGTGAAGGAATCGTGGCGAACCGACTCTTCCTTACCCACCACCCCGGGGACAAACCTGGAAACGGCCTCGACCACCACCGCCGCTGCCAGTTCCCCGCCGGTCAGGACGTAATCCCCGATGGAAATTTCCCGGTCCACCAGGTGGTCAATCACTCTTTCGTCCACGCCCTCGTATCGGCCGCAGATTAAAATCAGCTGCCGGGAGTGAGCCAGCTCTTCGGCCAGCCTGGAATCAAGCCTCTCTCCCTGCGGTGTCAGCAAACAGGTAACAGACCCCTGCGGCTCCTTCAGGGCCTCCACAGCCCGGAAGATGGGTTCTGGTTTAAGCACCATGCCTTCCAAACCTCCGTAGGGCCTGTCGTCAACCTGCCGGTGTTTATCCGTCGTATAATCTCTGAGGTCATGGACCTTAATTTCCAGGACCCCTTTTTCTAAGGCCTTCTTGACCACTCCGGCCGAAAACAGACTGGCAAACATCCCCGGGAAAATGGTGATGATATCAAACCTCATTGAGCTCCAGCAAACCCTCTGGCGGGTCAATGATTATTATTTTAGCTGCCGGATCAATCTGCCGGCAGATAGCCGCCACCAGGGGAATTTCCACTTTTTTCCCGGCGATTTCCACCACCAGGAGGTTGGTGCTGCCCATGGTTATCAGCTCCACCACCCGGCCCAGCTTTCGGCCATCCGTTGTTTCCACCAGACAGTCCAGCAGCTGGAAGTCGTAATAAAGGCCGTTTTCCAGGGCCGGGAAGTCCTCAGCCCTGGCCAGGATTTCCCGGCCTCTCAGGGCTTCAGCCTCCTGTAGGCTGTTAATGCCCTTTAATCTTAAAAAGGGAGAGTTACGGACGATCCTGAAGCTCTCTACCTCGTATTCCTTTAACTCCCCTTCTTGTTCCAGATAGATTTTCTTGAAGAACGACTCTCTCGAGATTTCAGGCTGAAGCCTGATTTTCAGAGTGCCGTCCTTCCCTTCACTCCGGATTATCCGACCGATGGAGACCAGATCAACCTTTTTCAATGATTTCCAGGTTGAATCTCCGTTTCATTTTCATTCCGGCGGCACCCAGAATAACCCGGATGGC
>JANLGB010000273.1 GCA_024653405.1 Candidatus Saccharicenans sp. | reverse complement strand
TGGCGGCCCTGAACAATTTCAGCGGCCTGATTGTTCTGGGTGGTGACCTTGGGCGAGGAGATGATGCGGCCATTGCCGGAGGTTTCCAGGGCGGACAGGGCCACATCCAGCCTGAAAGTATCCAGGACGTTGGCGAAAGAGAAGCCCACGGCCGTATTGAAGGCCGGCGCCGGCAGATTGATGGCATAGCCGCCCAGCGGTCCTCCGATGCCCTTAGTCACGATGCCCTGGGGAATCATGGCTCCGTCGGCCAGGATTTTGTTGGGGAAGGAAATGGCGGTCTGGTTGCCGTAGAAGGGGTCGATCACTCCTTTATAGCCCCATTGAATGCCCAGGTTCCGGATGAAAGTGGAAGTGGCTTCCACGATTCTGGCTTCAATCGAAACTTGCGGAGTCGGGGTATCCAGGACTCCGATCAACTTTTCCAGCAGTTCCATCCGGTCGCGGACTTCGCTGATGATCAGGGTGTTGGTTCTTTCGTCGATGACGATTTCACCGTTCTTGGACAGCCGGCTCTTGAGCAGGCTCTGGACATCTCTGGCCTTAGAGTAGGACAGGGTGATGGTCTTGACCTGGATGGGACCAGCCAGCTCCTTGCTCTCCTTCATCCTTCTCAGGTCTTCGTCTTCTCGGGCCAGGGTGCCCATGGGGGCGATTCTCAGGACATTGCCCTCGATAACCTTTCCCATCCGGTTCTGGCGCAGGACTATTTCCAGGGCCTGGTCCCAGGGGACTTCCTGCAGGTTGCAGGTGACATTGCCCCGGACTTCTGGGTCAAAAATCACGTTCAGGCCGGCAAAGTCGGCCAGGAACAGGACCACGTCCCGCAGGTCGGCATCTTTGAATTTCAAGCTGATTAGCTCACCCGAATACTTATCTTCAACCGTCTGGATAACCCGCGGCTTAAACTGCTCTTTCTCCTGGGCCTGGGGTTGAGCCGCTTTGGGCTCGGGCTCGGCCTTGGTTTCAACCGGTGTTGGTTCGGTTCTGACCGGTGTGATTTCGGTCTTTTCTTCAACTTTGATGGCCGGTTTTTTAGTGGTCTGGTCTGCAGGCGCCGGGATGGCGTTGGCCAGGGCAGTTTTAATCGGTTCGGCTTTCCTGACCGGTTGTTCAGTATTTTGAGCCAGGATATTAGTCTCTGGAGCGTAGAAAGAAATCCGCAGTCCCTGGCCGGTGGTGTCGAGCGCATACCAGCCGACATCTTTCAGGTCAAACACCAGCCTGGTAATGGGGCAAGGGTCTGAGGCCTTGAACTGGGCCACCCTGACTCGATCGACATTGGCCCGTCCGACCTGGTAGGACTGGCTGGACCTGGAGTAATTGGTGTTGAGCAGGTCGACCACCAGCCGGCTGGGATTGTCCAGAGCAAAAGTTTGCACCGGGGCCTGGCCGGTCAGTCCGATCAGGAAGTTGACCTTGTCGGGTTCAGTCTTGACATTAAGGTCGGCGAAGCTGATCTGGTTTTCTGGCCGGATCAGGGCGGTCAGGGCCGGGTCAATCTGGTAAGAAGAAGCTCGCAGGAATTCGTTGAACTCCAGGATGGTTTTTCCCTCTTCCAGCAGCAGACGGAAAGGTACTTTATCTTTTAGCTGCAGCAGGATTCTCAAATTTTCCCCGACCGGTTCCACCCGGATGTTCCGGACCAGGCGGCTGCCCGGTTCCATAGTGGCCGGAAGCTCAACCGGTCTGGTCTTGGCCAGCTCCAGCGACAGCACCGGGGGAGTCTCGGAGATATAACTGAGTCCTGTCACCTGGACCGGGATGTCGGCTATCAGGATGACTCTGGTTGACAGGTTGCCCGGCTTGACCTCGATGCGGCTCAGCTCGGCGGCCTGAACCAGAAAAGCCGAGACCAGTATTAGATTTATTACTGCCAGAATAAGCCTACAAACTTTCCTTTTCATGTTAACGCTCCTCCGGATTGATTTCTTTGACAACGTCCCTGGGCCTCATCAGCGGGATGCCCCTTTCGTGAGTCTTGCGGAAAACCACCTTGGACTCACTGATGGAGTAGACATAGCCATCGGCCAGTCTGTCTCCAATCTTCAGGAAGTAGGGGAATTCCTGAGGACCAGAAACTATGGCCACAAAACTCTTGGCAGTTTTGACAATGCCCACCAGGGTAGCATTTTCTATGGTTAGTTGGCCTTCTGCTACTGTTGCTTTACCACTGCCTTTTCCCTTGCCGATCAGGTCTTTAAATGGGTCCCGACGCCCGCCCGGGCCTCCTACAACCCGGGCGGGCGTCGGGACCCAT
>JANLGB010000272.1:1678-2270 GCA_024653405.1 Candidatus Saccharicenans sp. | reverse complement strand
GGATGTTTTTCCTTGCCGAACCTGGTGATCACCCGGCCGTTGACCGGCCAGGGAAGCTTCCCCTTTCTTTCGTAAAGGGGGATAAAGGGAGAGGGCAGGGAGATTTCCTGGGCCTGCAGTCGTTTCAAAAGATGCTGTAGCTGTTCCTGGCTATCCTGCAGTTCAGAGACCATCTGCTGGTAGGTGGTCTTGTTCTTCTTGATTTCGGCCAGCAACTTCTGGTTCTTGACCTCTTCTTCGGCCAGCCGCGACTGGTTGGCCCGGGCCTGCTGGAGCAGCGATTCGGCTTCGGCCATTTTTTCCTTGAGCTCCTTTTCCAGCGAACGCATCTGTTCAATGGTTTGCAGGTAACTGCTGATGGCCTGGCCCTGGTAACTGGCCAGGAAGGTCAGGTTCTTGCTCTCCCGCAGGAATGTTTCCAGGTTGCCGGCCTTGAGGAAAAAATGCATGAAGTCCAGGCTGCCGTAGCGGTAAAGGGTGACCAGGGTCTTCTCCACGGCCTCCTTTTCTTTCTGGAGAGTCTTTTCGGTTTCGGCCGCCTTGAGTCTCAGTTCGCCGAGCTGGCGATTGACCAGGGTCCGCCTCAGGTTCA
>JANLGB010000272.1:1263-1668 GCA_024653405.1 Candidatus Saccharicenans sp. | reverse complement strand
TGAAGAACCTTCTTGTTCAGCCTGATTTTTTCCAGCGAAGACAGCAAGGAGCTTTCCCTCTTTTCTTCTTCTTTCAGTCGAGACCTGAGCTCTGAAATCTGCCGGTTTATCTGTTCTATCCTTTTTTCCACGTCGGAGATTACCGATTCCTGTTCTTGCGCCCTGGCCGGCGGTTCGGATAGAATAAGAGCAAGAATGAAAATTAAGCCCGGAATTGCCAGCCAGGGCAAACGACCATTTCTTGTTCTGGCCGGGGCCGACTTGAAAGCGAATTTCATTATCTGATACCTAACTATTTTTTACCATAACAGAAGCCGGAGTGAAAGGAGAAGGGTTAGGCCATGCCGGGTTTCCAGAGGCTGGACCTGAAAGAAATCGCCAGGAAACTGGGCCAGGTGGCCCTGG
>JANLGB010000272.1:0-1253 GCA_024653405.1 Candidatus Saccharicenans sp. | reverse complement strand
TGTGATCCGAGACGGTCGGAACCTGATCATCGGCGGGCAGAAATTAAACCTGGACGATTTCGAAAAAGTGGTGATGGTAAGCATTGGCAAGGCTGGCCTGCTCCTCTCTGAAGCCATGCTGCCGCTTGTCGGAGACAGGTTGGAGGCCGCGGTTGTAACCGGCAGCCAGGAGTACCTGGAAAGAGGAAAACTCCGTTATTTCCCGGCCGCTCATCCGCTTCCTGACCAGTGGAGCCTGCGGGCCGGGCGCCAGGCTTACCAGCTGGCTCTTTCCCTTACCGAAAGAGACCTTCTCCTGTTGTTGATTTCTGGGGGTGGCTCGGCCCATCTCTGCCTGCCAGAAGAAGGGGTCAGCCTGGAGGACAAGAGACAGGTTACCGATCTACTGCTGAAAGCCGGGGCCGATATCAGGGAGTTGAATACCGTGCGCAAGCACCTTTCCCGCATTAAAGGAGGCCGTCTGGCCCGGGCTGCCTGGCCGGCTCGGCTCTTTAACCTGATCGTTTCCGATGTTGTCGGCAACGACCTGGAGAGCATAGCCTCGGGTCCAACCTGGCATGATTCAACCACCTTCGAGCAGGCCATATCAATCCTCAAAAAATATTCGCTGTGGGAGGCCTGCCCGGAAAGCATCAGGCTGGTCCTGGAAGAGGGCCAAGCCGGGCTAAGAGAGGAAACCGTCAAGAAGGGCGACCGGGTGCTGGAAAAGGTCAAGCCGGTGATCATCGGCGACAACTTGAGGGCGCTGTATGCGGCCAAGGAAGCAGCCCGCCAGTTTGGCCTGGAAGCGGTTATCCTGACCTCGGAAGACCAGGGGGAAGCCAGGGAAGTGGCCAGAAACTATTTGGGGAAGCTCGGGGAATTCAGGCGGAAGGCCAGGGAACAGAACCGGGCCTTCTGCTTACTGGCCGGCGGTGAGCTGACGGTCACGGTTAGAGGACAGGGGCTCGGCGGCCGCAACACTGAGTTTGTCCTGGCCTGCCTGAATGAAATTCTCAAGAATGAGGAAGATTTTCAGGGAATCGATTGGCTGGTGATGAGTCTGGCCTCCGACGGCCGGGACGGCCCGACCGATTCGGCCGGGGCCTGGGTCGGCCCGGAAATCCTGGAAAAAGTCAGGACAACGGGCCTTTCCCCGCAGTCCTATCTTGAGAATAACGATTCCTACCGCTTTTTCCAGGAAATCGGAAGTCTCCTTAAAACGGGGCCCACCGGGACCAACGTCATGGACCTCAGGCTGTTTCTGATGGCAC
>JANLGB010000271.1 GCA_024653405.1 Candidatus Saccharicenans sp. | reverse complement strand
CTTTTCCACCGCTTCCCTGGCCGACATGATCCTGACGGTGGAAAAGGGAGATACCGTCCAGGTCAAGTAAAAATTCTGTTTTTTGACTTCTTATCCCTCCGGTCAGTTGACAGAAGCCCTTAATTTTGTTAGTTTTTCTATACCTGTTGAAGGCCTGAGCGGGCGTAGTTCAGTGGTAGAACGTCTGCTTGCCAAGCAGAAGGCCGTGGGTTCAAGTCCCATCGCCCGCTCCAGTACTTTCTCCGGGACAATGTCAGGCATGAAAATAATGGCGCGGTACCCAAGTGGCTAAGGGAGAGGTCTGCAAAACCTCGATTCGTCGGTTCGAGTCCGACCCGCGCCTCCACCTTTCTTTTTCCTGACTGCCGGCGGGCTGGCCAGCTAAAAATTCGGCCTGACCAGGATTTTTCTCCAGGCTGCTTCCTTTCGAGTTCTCAGCCGGGTCGGTTGAAACACCCGGCCAGGCTTCAATTGTCCGATTTTAGTCCCAAACCCCGTCCAGTAATATATGAATAATCATTCATATATTGCCGGCACTGGATTTTGCTCTCAGGGCTTTTCTCGCCTATCAATCCCGCCCTGGTCCGCCGCCGTTTCCCCGGCTTATATTCAGTTCGTTTTATAGATCAGGTTTGTTAACCGGCCAAGCTTTTTAGACCCCAGTCGGGGAAGACCAGGTTTCAAGTCCATCCTTGATTGGTAATGCTTCCGAATTTTGACAATGACCACCCGCTTCGAGCCGAGCGTCCCGGCCGCCGGAAATTTAACCCAACTAATTAAGATTAAATTTGGTATGTTGCCAGGATATCAGGTTCAGTTTTTCCTGGATACCATGTCTTAACCTGAAAGAAAAATTTATTTGACTGGAATTTTTGATTTTTTATATACTCCATATATCCTGTTTGAAGAAGGAGGAAAAATGAATCTGGTGGCGAGAGTTCAAGGTCTTATACTAAAACCCAAAGAAGAATGGGAAAAAATAAAGGGCGAACCGGCCACAGTAGCCGATTTATTCAAATCTTACCTGGTTCCGATAGCGGCCATCCCAGCTGTGGCTCAGTTCCTGGGATTCTGGTTGATCGGGGTCAGCCTGCCGGTCCGGGGAACGTTCCGGATGAGCCTGGGTGCTTCTCTTGGCCGGGCGGTTGTTTCCTACATCCTGAGTCTGGCTTCGGTCTTCATTCTGGCCCTGATTATCAATGCCCTGGCCCCGACTTTCTCCTCCAAGCCCGACCAGATCCAGGCCCTCAAGTTGGCTGCTTACAGCCTGGCTCCATATTATGTGGCCGGGATATTCTATCTTGTGCCGGTGCTATCTTTCTTGGTGGTGCTGGCCGGGATCTACGGCCTTTA
Organism: Candidatus Saccharicenans sp.; assembly: GCA_024653405.1. Classification (GTDB taxonomy): domain Bacteria; phylum Acidobacteriota; class Aminicenantia; order Aminicenantales; family Saccharicenantaceae; genus Saccharicenans. Next base: position 919 of record JANLGB010000271.1, on the reverse strand, counting down.
TGTCCTCTACCTGGGTTTCAAGGCCGGACTGATGGCAACCCCGCCCGAAAAAATAATGGGCTATTTCGTGGTTACGCTGGTAGTTGGCATAGTCCTGATGCTGGTAGTCGGCCTGGTGGTGGGGGCTATTTTTTCCTTAAGCACTTTCTACAGCGGTCTTTAGTTCTTCCACCACCCGGTTGAAGGCTTCTCTGGGTACGGGGGCCTTGGTTATCGGCCGCCCGATAACCAGGAAATCAGCTCCCTTCTTGAGGGCTTCCCCTGGGGTCATAATTCTCTTCTGATCCTGGGCTTCGGCCCAGGAGGGCCGGATACCGGGGGTGATGATTTTGACTTTTTCCCCCAGGTCGGCCCGGAGCGGCTCCAGTTCCTGCGGCGAACAGACCAGACCTTCTATTCCGGCTTCGACCGCCAGGCGGGCCAGCCGCAGCACCTGGTTCTTGGAATCCGAGCTGAAACCGATTTCCTGCAGGTCGCTGTCTTTTAGGCTGGTAAGAACAGTCACTCCCAGGATTAGGGGCAGCAGTTTATTTTCCCTGGCGGCCGTTTCCTTGGCGGCTTCGACCGCCTTTTTCATCATTTCGCGGCCACCGGAGGTATGAAGGGTTAGCATCGAGACCCCGTGCCGGACGGCTGAGCTGACGGCCCCGGCCACGGTGTTGGGAATATCGTGAAGCTTCAGGTCCAGGAAAACTTCTTTCCCGTAACCCTTGACCAGCTCCAGCATGGCTGGCCCTTCAGCCGTGTAAAGTTCCAGGCCAACCTTAAAAATCCTGGCTTCGGGCAATGATTCCAGCACCGACCGGGCCTCTTCCCGGTTCTTAACATCCAGGGCAATGATTATTTTTCGGCAAATGTCTTTTATGATTTCAGGCATCGGACCACCTTTCTGTGAAATTAGATAAATAACGAACCCGGA
>JANLGB010000270.1 GCA_024653405.1 Candidatus Saccharicenans sp. | reverse complement strand
TGAAGCTCAGTCGCTTCTGTTTCTGTTCGAAAGGAATTTTTTCTCCCGTCTCCAGGTTCTTGAGTTCAATCCTGGACCAGGGCCAGCTGGCGGTGAGAGCGGCCGCGGTCTTTTCTTCTCCCCGGTTAAAAACAAACAGCAAGCGGTAATCCAGGCCTTCCAGTGAGCGCCATTCAAGGATTGAATTATCCGGTTGTGATTTAATTTCCAGGTCAGGCTTGATACCCAACCATTCGGCCAGGCCGGCCAGGAATTTCCCGTTGTTCGGGTTTCGGAAATGATGGTAGGCTGAACCCAGGAAGGAGCCAGCTATTATGGCCTGCCCCTTCCCGTAAGGAGCCAGGACCAGCATCGGCTGTCCGTCGGGGCTGGTAGCCAGCACCCGGGCTTTTTTATCAGTTATTTCAAAGGTCTCTTCGAAAAATACTGTATCCAGAGCCTCTCCCGGTTTGAGCCAGGGCAACGCCGGGTGACTCTGGCTTATGGTCATCTGGCCTGTTTTCTGGATGGGCAGTAACCGGGCTTCGCGGCAGCCGAGCACCATGTCCAGACCGCCACCCGGAATGACCCGGAAGGCAAAGCCTTTCTCATCAATCCAGCCGGCCCGGCCTTCCACCAGAAGGGTTCCGCCCTGTTCGACATACTTTATAAGGTCCTGAAGGTAAGGCTGGGAAATCATCACCGGGTAGGGAGCGATGAGCAGCCGGTAACCGGAAGCTTTCTCCTTCAGGTCGCGGACGTGGATAAAATCAACCTTTATCCCCCGCTCGAAGAAAGCCCGGTGCACACCCTGGAGCGACTCGCTCAGGTTATTGTAGCCGATGGGCTGGCCCTCTGAGGTGAAAGTCTGCTGACCTCCCACCAGGTGTGAAAGCGGATTATAGACAATGGCAATCGAAGAAGGCTGCGGGCGGGCCTTCAGGAAAAGGGTCATATTCTGGCTGATGATCCGGGCAATCCGCCCGGCTTCCTCGGCCCGGGGTGTTATTTTGCCGTCGAGCTCAATCAGTCCGTAACCGCCGGCTTCGTAGCCGGAGCTCATCGGGTAATAAGCGTAGATATTAATGGCCCTGGCCCCGTAGGCCACCAGGCTCCACATCCAGTCGCGCAGGTCGGCCGCCGTGACCGGCACACTGACCTTCATCCCGAAAACACCGTAGCCGGCCTGAAGCTCACCCACGTAAAACCCTTCGTTTTTCAGACTCATCGACCGGACGAAATCCAGCCCGGCCGAGCGGAAATAGGGCGTCCAGGGACGGACGGCGCCGGCATGCTTGGGGTAGATAGAAACGCCGAAATAATCGACACTATCGTTCATCTTCCGGTCGTCAGGCGTGCCGTCCCAGGAAGGCCGGCTGAAGAGGCCAGGAATGGCCGAATGGCTGGTGACCACCGATTGTGGAAGAACTATTTTGATAGCTTGAGCCTTAAGGGCCAGGTCTTCGGCCAACTTGTCAGAAATGAATTCCTGCCAGTCAACGTAGTCGGTATAGGTCAGGATGGTGCCGAAACGGGGCGGTTCCACCTCTTCCCAGTGACGGTAAGTCCGGTGCCACCCCTGGTTGAGCTGGTCTATGGTTCCGTACTTTTTCTTGAGCCATTTCCGGAAGCGGGCCTGGCTCGAAGGGCAGTAGCAGAACTGGACGTACCGCAGGTCCCCCAGGTGATAAACTTCCGACCAGTTGATGATATGAGGTTCGCTCCACAGGTCCCAGCCGTAAAAGGCTGAATCCGGGTATTTCCGGCCGACCCACTCCGGGGCCGAATCAATATAAACCTGGCAGATGACCTTAAGCCCGACCTCGGCCGCTAGGTCGGTCAGCAACTGCAGGCTGGAAAAATCATACTTACCTTCTTCCTTCTCATTGTAGGCCCATTCCAGCCAGCAGCGGACGGTGTTGAAGCCCAGCTTTTTAATCTGCTCCAGGTCCTTTTTCCAGGCCGCCCGCGATTTTTCGGTGACGGGTTCAATCATCGGGGCCCGGACGGTGCCCCCGGTATACCAGACCGAGACCGGGAAAAAATCGTGATGTTTGAGGCTGACCTGGCCCTGGCCTGGAGACGACGGCTCACCCCGGGTTTCGGCCAGTCCAATAATTGCGGCCAGTAATCCCAAAATTAAAGTCAGAAAAGAAATGAGAAACCAAGAAGAGGTCTTTTTTCTCTCCATAAAACCCTCACTTTCTGTTAGTCTATCTTGAATTTATTATTCACGATTTTTAAACTTTTTTCACCTGTTATCTCGTCGTTTTGGATATTTTTCTCTTTCCGAAG
>JANLGB010000026.1:12903-16972 GCA_024653405.1 Candidatus Saccharicenans sp. | reverse complement strand
CACCGACCACAATTTCGTCACCGATTATCAACCGGAGCTGGTCCGGCTAAGACTTGGCGACTACCTCCGGGTATTTTCCGGAGTCGAGGTTACACCATTAAATTCTTATTTGCATTTCAACAATTACCCGGTGGCCATCAAGCCTGAAGAAAAAACCAGAGGAGCCATCATCCCGGCTTTTGAAAAAGTGGAAGACTTGTTCCAGGCCTGCCAGAGGAAGAACCCGGCCTCCCTGCTGCAGCTGAATCACCCCCGGGCCGGAAACCTGGGCTATTTTGAGAATATCGGCCTTGACCGGGAGAAAGCCGATTCCGTAGTCGGCGACCTGGCCCTATCTTTTGACCTGATGGAAGTGATGAATGGAGCCAGCTTTCACCGGGGAAATGACCAGGCCGTGGCCGATTGGCTTAATCTCCTCAACAAGGGATATTTCTTCCCGGCAGTTGGCTCCTCCGATTCCCACGGAGCCGCCGGGGGCGAACCAGGGTATTCCAGGGTCTTTGTCCGTCTCCCCAAAAAATTGCCTGAATTTACCTGGGAGGAGTTGGCCTCGGCCCTTAAAAAAGGGCAGTCTTTTATCAGCAACGGTCCGCTGGTGGAATTTACGGTTAATGGCAAATACCAGCCCGGCGATATCGTGACTGACCGGGACGGCCAGGTCAGGGTCAGAATCCGGGTACAATCAGCTCCCTGGATTGACGTCCATGAAGTCCGGGTCATCGTCAACGGTGAAAGGAAAATAACCATTCCGGTCAGCACCCCGGCCATTAAGCCGGAGAAACTTGATAAGAAGCTGGACATAGAACTGAAAGGCGATGCCTACCTGGTGGTGGAAGTGGCCGGGCAGAAATCCCTGTATCCCGTGGTCCAGCAGCCAGCCAGGACCGGGCAGCCGGAAGAAGCCGCCTTGCCTTACGCCCTGACCAACCCGATTTTCATCGATGTTGATGGTAACGGGACGTTTGATGCTCCCAACCCGAAAGAAATAAAGAAGATAGAAAAACAGGAAGAAGCCGCCGATAAAAAATGACCGGTCAACGAGCCGGGGCTTCTGGTTGGAACCAGATCCACGAGGTGGTCTTTATTAATCCGACGGCAAGAGCTGGCTCAAAAGCTGGAGCGACCGGGCCAAGATAAAACTCTCGACTAAATTTCTAGCTACAGTAGCCTGCCTCTGGAAATATCTTCCTGACGGCTCTTAACGGAGCGGAACGAAGCTGGCCCAATCCTTTGACACTACCCTGGAGGCGTGATATAAATAAAAAGCTTTATTCCGGATCCAGGTTCATTCAGGCTGATGGAAAATACCAAAGACAGGAAAATAGTTTGTCTCATCAACCCACTGGCCGCCAACAAGCGCTGGAAAAGGCGCCGCCGGCTGAGGGCTGAACTCATCAAGAGGCTTCCGGGCGGCTGTCTGGATACACCCAGGAACAAAGAAGAAACCGTGGCCATGACCAGGACTGTCTGTTCCTCGGCCGACCTGGTGGTGGCAGTTGGCGGCGACGGGACTATCGCCGATGTCCTGCAAGGCATTTTCGAATCCGGCCGCCAGGGACAGGTGACCTTTGGGGTTATCCCCTTCGGTAGCGGCAATGCTTTCAGAAAATCCCTGGGCATTCCCAGGAACCCTTTTAGGGCGATTAAGTACATTCAGGAAGGCGATATTTTTTCTATCGACCTGATCAAAATAGAAGACCGGGTGGCGGCCTTTGCCAGTATCGGCTCGACCGCGGCCGTGACCGGGGAGAAGGTCAGGAACACTATCCCGGGCCTTCTGGGCCATCTCCTGGCCGCCAGAAAACTTCTCTTCTACAGGAGACAAGAAAACACCCTGGAGCTCAGCGACGTCATAGACCAGAAAGGTCACCACTACCAGCGGTTGACGGCCAGCAGTCGGTTTCTCGATTGCGTTATAGGTAACAGCAATTATTTCGGTTATAGCTGGCTGGTGGCTCCCCAGGCTAAGCTGGACGATGGCTACCTGGACGTCATTCTGTTTGAAATGCCGCCCCTGATTTACATCCTCCTCTTTCCTTTTATCTACTTTGGCTGGATGCAGAGAAAGCTGAAACACTTTAAGGCCAGAGAAGTTACGGTCAGGGGCCAGGCCCTCGAGGTCCAGTACAACGGCGAATACCTGGGGGCGCTCGATTCAGTCCACATCCAGGTCCTGCCGGGAGCCCTGAAGGTGGTGGGCAACAGGAAAAAGGCTGCCCGTTTTCTGGTGGCTAAGGAAGCCAGCCCGGCCGACCAGAAGCCCGTTGCCAGCAAACAGTCTGAGGGCGGTTGAGGCTCTCCTCAATTTTAGTATTATTTCTTTTCTTCTTTTCTCTCATTGCCCCAGAGCTTCCCACCACCCTGGGACTGCCTCCAGGCTTCACGCCAGCGATGGATGTCCACCACACCGATGGGCGGCAGGTTTTGCCGCTCCTGTTTTGGCCTCAGGGCCGGAAAGGGCTTGTGGGGCTCTTTCTGGTACCAGTAGGCCACCGTTACCAGGTCCAGGGCCAGGCAGTTGTTGTGCCCGTGTTCGATGGTAGCCAGGAGTGACTTCTCAAAGGTGATGGGCGATTCCAGGAAAAAGTGGTAGCAGTGGGTCCGGCCCAGCCAGCCGGTCTCATTGTTAACCCGGGCATAACCGAAATAGGGATGCTGGTAAATTTCCTTCGGGCTCCAGGAGGAATTGAAAAAGTCCTCGGTGCCGGTGCCATGAAGAGACGGTGGCCACTTTTCTCCGTCAATGAAGAACATGTCGTCGCCTTCACCGTACCACATGGGCGAGGGATTATCGACATAATAATTGATGCCGACAAACTGCCCCTTACCTTCTATGTCAGCAATGAGATAATTCCGGGCTCCATCCAGGTTGGGCGATTGCGGTCCGAGGACTGACCATTCATTTTCCCCCTCGGGCCCGGGCTCGGTCAGTTCCCGGTTCCAGAAAGCATGAAAACGACCCAGGTCGGCCGGAATGGTCTTGTGCTGCTCGTAATCGATGTAGTAATAAAAAGCCCCGATGGGTTGGTCCGATTGATTTTCCAGGGTCATCAGAGCACCCTGGCTGAAGGGCATCGGGAAATAACTGTTGAGGGCATTGCCGCCACCGGGCGCTGCGGCCAGGGGCAAGCTGGCGAAATTGTATTTCTCCCCCCAACCCTGGCCAAAAAAATCACCCAGGGGACATTCGACGCTGGGATTTTTTTCACCGTCCCAGTACATGCGCAGCACGGCATTACGCCTGATCATGGGATCAGGGCAGGAGACCGTAATCCAGATATGCTTGATGATGCCGGCTCCTTCTATCCGGGCCAGCTCGGCCGTTTCACCGGGTTGAATTTTGAGGGCGTCGGAATTCTTCCCGCTCCGGTCATAGCTTGATATTCTCTTCCTCTGGTAATTTTTCAGTCGGGCCAGGTCATCGAGGAGTGAATTGCCGGAAAATTTTTCCTGGGCCAGGCCCGAAAATGAGCAGACCAGGAAAAACAGAACGAGAAAATTAAGGATTTTTTTGATTTTCATTCTGGACCTCCAGAATTAGTTTGAATTCATTGCCGATTATCCAATAAACCGCCGCCTGACGTCCAGAAAAAGATTGGCAGACCGAACCATTAACCTTATAATTTAAGAAAAATGATTACGGCCATCAGCGGGAGCACTGGCTTTATCGGCAGGCACCTGGTTTACAGCCTCCTCCGGGATGACCTGAGGCTGAGGCTCCTGGTAAGGGCTTCCACCCAGACGGAGGAATTTCCAGACAGCCCCCGATTGGAGGTTGTTCAGACCGATTTGCTTAATCCGGCATCGCTGACAGAAGCTCTGGCCGGCTGCCAGCAGCTCTACCATCTGGCGGCCTATGCCCGAAACTGGGCTCCGGACCGGGAGCTTTTTTTTAAAATCAACGTGGAAGGTTTCAGGAACATTCTGGAAGCCAGCCTGGCCGGCGGGTTGCAGCGGGTGGTTCTGGTCAGCTCTTCTGTGGTCAGCGGCCCTTCAGACTCAGAACCGGTGACCGAGGACCGCCGGCGAGAGCATATTCCCTTCTTCACCGAGTATGAAGCCAGCAAAG
>JANLGB010000026.1:11568-12893 GCA_024653405.1 Candidatus Saccharicenans sp. | reverse complement strand
CCATCGAGGCCTGGAAATAATCACGGCCAGGCCGACCCGGGTCTACGGCCCGGGCCTGATGTCAGAAGCCAATTCCGTGACTCGGATCATCAAAACCTACCTCCGTTACCGGATCTGCCCGCTACTCAACCGGGGGTTGGAAACCGGGAACTATGTCTACGTGGAAGATGTGGTGGCCGGCCTGAAATTATTGATGGCCCGGGGGCAGAGCGGAGAGGCCTACTTTCTCGGTGATGAGAACATTTCCCTGGCGGGTTTCTTCAACCGGCTGGAGCAGGTTTCGAAGCGCTGGGCCCTGCGTCTGAGAATACCGTCTCGACTGGCCCTGGCTGTGGCCAGAATCGAAGCCTGGAAAGCCAGAAATTTTGGCCTCTATCCTTTAATCACCGAGGACTGGGTTAGAACCTTCCTGGTCGGTAAACTGCGATAAAGCCCGCCAGGAGCTGGGTTACCGGCCGAGAGGTCTCGACGAAGGTTTAAGACTGACTTGCGAATGGCTGGGATACAAGACGCCGAGTTGAAACCCAGCAAACTTCCTGCCTGCCTCCAGCTATGACTCGGAGCAACCACCGGGAGGAATTAATTGGAAAAATAAAAAGCAACGGCCTGCCGGGCAGAAATATTATTCTTTGGCTACGGCGGCGCCCGGCTGCCTGAGGCTTAATTTAGAGACCAGGACAGCCAGCAGGCCGATCAGGATTCCGGCCAGCACATCAACTCCGTAATGGTACTGGCCGTAAACAGTGCTCAGGAAAAACAGCAGAATCAGAGGAGTGACCACCAGAAAAACTCTCTTCCCGGCTCTCCCAGCAAAAAACATCATCACCGTCCCGGCGGCGCAGTGGGCCGAAGGAAAGGAGCCGCCGCGGTACTGGGCTGAAACTTCAACCAGTTGCATCAACTTGCGGAACCACAGCCCGCTCACCGCTGGCAGGTCCTGGAAATAGAAACGGGGGCTGGCCGCGGGTAGCAGAATAAACAGGACAAAGCAGGCCAGGTAAGCCAGGCCCAGGCTGAATAAATAATTCTGCAATTCTTCCTGGCCCTGGCGGCGGAAAATTTGATAAGCCAGCCAGACCACTAGCGGCAGGTAAACCATGTAAGCCAGCATCATCAGCTCGGTCAGCCAGGGGCGCTGGTAACTGGTTATGGACAGATTGGGGCTAAAGCCAAAAATGATTCTATCCAGGCGGGCCAAAAAATCATCTTGCCAGCGGGAACTGAGGAAATTTACCAGGGCTCCGACCAGCTTGTACAGGTAGGCATAACCGGCCAGCGACCAGGCTGAAAAGATGAAGAATAGTACTGGTTGCCCCTGATGCTTT
>JANLGB010000026.1:5799-11558 GCA_024653405.1 Candidatus Saccharicenans sp. | reverse complement strand
GCTCAAGGGCACCAGAAAAATGGAGCGGCCACTCCGAATGAAAAAGTCAGCCACAATCAGCAGGGAAAAAAAAGAGATGGAAATTATTACCAGCTTTTCGGCCGGGAAAATCCGGTCAGAAGGCTGCGGCTGACTCGAAAGCCCGGGGGCCATCTTTTTCCCGGTCAGTCCTCAACGGTCCGGATTTCAAAAGTCGGGGGATTCAGGATGTGGGCCTTGACCGTGCACTGGTCGGCAGCCCTGGCCACCGCTTCCCGGTATCTCTCTGGAAAAGCAGCCGGAAGATGGATGTCAATCCTGACCTTTTCGATCATCTTGGAAGCCTGTCCCTTTTCCATGGACATGGTTAGATAGATGCCATCCACTGGTAAATTTCTCTGCTTACAAAAGGCCAGGACATAATAGCCGGCACAGGTAGCAATGGAGGCCAGGAACAGGTCAAAGGGGGCCGGGGCTGAGCCATCTCCTCCGGCATAGGTGGGCTGGTCAGTTAGGATGGCCATACCCCGGTATTCGGCTTTTACTTTGAGGTTACCTTCAAAGGTCACCCTAATCTCTTTCTCACTCATGCCAACCTCCGGCCAGTAATTTTCCTGTTATTTTACCCTTTTCTCGGTGGCCTGCCAAGCCAGACCAGGAGGTAACAAACGGTTGAATAATGGGCCTGACCGGGAAAAATAGTCCTTATTTTCACCCCAAAAGGGTATGGCATGCTTCTGGCTCCGAATATAAATTGGACAGTGAACAACGGATAGGAGGTTGTGCATGAAAAAATTTTCTACTCTGTTTCTGGTAATCGCTTTACTCTGGCTGGCGGCAGCGCCAAGACCGGCTGAAGCTGGAATCCAATTCGGCCTCCGCGGGGGAGGTAATGCAGCCAAACTGACCGGGGCTGATGTTACCCAGGACCTGGAAGGCACCATCAAGTATAAAATTGGTTATACGGCCGGCATTTTCCTGGCCATCAACCTGGGAAAAGTGGTCACCATCTCTCCCGAGGTTCTTTACACCATGAAGGGGGCCCAGGTGGAGGATCCTCTGGGTGAATACACGGGGAAAATTTTCGGGGATTACCTGGAAGCGGCCCTGCTGCTGAAAATCAGAATTCCGACTCCCGGAGTTCAACCAGCCGTCTTTGCCGGGCCGGCCGTGGGCTTCAAGCTCAGGGAAAAATTGCAGTTGAATGGTGAAGATATCCCACTCGAAGAAAGTTTCCTGGTTAACAATGATTACGGAGCCATTTTCGGGGCCGGGCTTGATTTTGGCCGTCACTTCATGATTGATGTCAGGTATAGCCTGGGATTGAAAAAGATCCTGACGGCAATTGAAGAAGGCGTCCAGCCCGACGTCAAAAATGGAGTCTGGTCCGCCACCGTTGGTATTGCTTTCTGATTCCGGCTGAGTTCGAAAAACCACAAGCTCTCTAACCCCTACCCGGGAGGAGGGGTTTATTTTTCAGCTCCATTTTCCCTGTTCTTTGTACGTCCAGAGATGTCTAACTCCGGGGAAACAGCTTCGTAAAAACCGACTGCTGGCCCGGGCTGCAGGCTTAAAATAAAGTCAACCGGCTCCGCCCTCAACTCCGAGATGGACGAAGGCCCGGTCCATGGCCTGGTGGTCGCCAACCAGGACCAAGATGTCGCGAGCTTCCAGCCGAAAATCGGCCCCGGGTCCGCTGTGGGTTTTTTCGTTGCGAACCACAGCAATAACCGTAACCCCCGTCTTACCTCTTAGGTCAATTTCCCCCAGTGTTTTTCCGTTAATCCAGGAATCTTCTGGCACCAGGAAAGTTTCCACTACCCCGGCTTCGAGGTAATCGTATATTTTTTCTGGCAGGCGACGGGAAGAAGACCTGGCTCCCCGCAGAATTCCGTAGCGTTCACTGCGAATGATTTGCACCTGAGTATTGATGATGTTCCGCGGCAGGTGGTATTTTTCCAGCACTCGCACGAATATTTCTATCGAAGTTTCGAACTCTTCAGGAATGACATCGTTCGCCCCCAGGGAATAAAGCTCTTCAATTTCCGAGGCGAACCTGGTCCGGACAATGATAAAAACTTCAGGATTGAGACGTCGGGCCTGGTTGACAGCTCGCCTGGCAGCGGCCGGGTCAGAAATGGCCACCACCAGTGCCCGGGCCCTGGAAATGGCCGCTTCCTGCAAGATGACCTGGCTGGAAGCATCGCCGAAAATCACCGGCTCACCCGCCTGGCAGGCAGACCGGAAAGTGTCCGGGTTGATTTCCAGGATGACATAGGCAATTCCGGTTTCCTTGAGCACCCGGGCCAGGTTGCGGCCGTTGAGACCAAAGCCGGCGATGATGACGTGTTCTCTAAGAGACTCACTTTCGACGGTGGCCAGGTCCAGACGGCCGCCTGGCACCCCGCGTTCTCGGATTTTTTCCACCAGCCTGGGCCCTAATTCCATGAGCAGTGGGGTGGCCAGGATGGTCAGGACGGAAGAAGCCACGAAAACCTGGAAAGGCGGCCCGGCCAGAAGGTCATTCTCCCGGCACACCCCGGCCAGAACAAAAGAAAATTCACCTACCTGAGCCAACCCCACCGCCGTCAGAAGAGAAACCCTGACTTTAAACCGCAGCAGCCTCACGGTGAGATAAACCACCGTTATTTTCAACAGCATGATACCGACTACCACCGCCAGCACCTGCCACCTCAGAGGCCAGGCCACCCTGGTATCCAGCAACATGCCTATGGAAACAAAAAACAAGCTGTTAAAAACATCCTTGAAGGGCAAAATATCAGAAACTACCTGCAGGCTGTAACTGGATTCTGAAATGATGATCCCGGCCAGGAAAGCTCCCAGAGCCAGGGACAGCCCGAGGGAAGAGGTAAGATAAGCCATCCCCAGGCAGGCAAAAAGCGCCGACAGCAGGAAGATTTCTTTTATCCTGGTCCGGACGATCAGTGAAATAATGGGCGGCATAACTTTCCTGGCCACAAAGAAGATAATGGCCACGGCCGCCAGACTCAGGACAAAGCGACTGCCAAGCGCCAGAATGGAAACTGATTTGAGATTAGCCAGGAGTGGAATGGTGGCCAACATGGGTACCAGGGCCATATCCTGGAAAATAAGAATACCCATAGATATTTGGCCATGGGGAGCATCCAACTGCCTTTTATCCGCAAGCAATTTCAGGACGACGGCCGTGGAACTCAGGGCCACCAGGAACCCATAAACCACCGCCTCTTCAATTTTAGCTCCCAGGAATCGGGCAATCAGGGCCACGGCCAGTATGGTTAGCAAAACCTGAAGCCCGCCGCCGAGCCAGAAGTAGCGCTGGATTCTTTGTAGCCTCTCTAAAGAAAATTCGATGCCGATGATGAAAAGCAGCATCATCACTCCGATTTCGGCCACGGCGCTAATAACCCGCAGGTCCCGAACCAGACCAATCCCACCTGGCCCGAGCAAGATCCCGGTAATCAAAAAACCAACCACGGCCGGAATCTTCAGCCGATGGAATAGAACGATAACCAGGATGGAAGCCAGAAGAATCGTTACCAGCTCAGCCAGCAAAAATAAGGTCATGGTGGCAATTTACCAGGATAAAAAATTTCTCTGGATATTAATTACCCTAAATCCGCGAATTAGACAACAAAAAATCCAGCGGAAGTTAGAAGGCTTCGGCTGAGGCTTTCCTTAGCTCAGAGCAATATTCTTAAAAAAAGTTCTGGTCCATCCGGCCTGTAAATCGGAGACGACAGGAGTAATTACAGCCTAAAATAAACCTGGCGGCAAAATAGCAGATTATCAATTTATTAAGTTCAAGGAAATTAAACAAGCTGCAAAAAAAGTCAGTTAACCTATTCTGACCAAAATAAACCAACAAGATAATGTCTGCTCTTTGAGAGAATTATATTTGTCCGGGAGAACCATATTTTAGAACCATCTGGGCCCAAAAATTATCATCAGGTCCGGTTGTTGATGGCAAAAAGCGCGGTGAGGAAGCGGTTAGCTTCGAGCATGTCCTTGAATTCCACCCGAACAGCCTTACCGTCAGTCCTTTTCACCCAGGGTAGGTAGGCTGTCGTCTCGGCATCAAAAATGTTCTTGAAAGCAATGTCCAGGACAACCGGCTTGGCCACTGTATAGGGCTTCATTTCTTTTATCCGGCGGACGGCTTTTTCGGCTTTCTGTCTGATTTCGGCCTGGACAACTTTCGGATGGGCTGATTTGGCCGAGAGAAAGCCCAAGGATTCTTTGGTCATGACAGTTTCCACCGAGCCAAAATTCTCCTGGGCTTCTTTGACCACGTTTTGGTCGCCGCAGACCATTATCACTGGAACTCCAAAGTGACCGGCCACAGCGGCGTTAAACAGGGCTTCTGAGACCACCTTCCCGTTCATCTTGATCTCAGCGAACTTGGTCCCCCAGATCGTATGAGATAGGTTAGCCTCTGGTGTGCCTTCTTTTGGATGGTAGCCGATGAAAATAACTCCATCAAAGCTGCTATCTATTCCTTCCATCTGCAGAAGCGGCCGCGGGAAAGACCTGATCAAATAAGCCTTCTCGTTTAGGTCTTCTGGGATAATATTCTGGGCGTTGCCGTGGGAGTCAGAAACCACGATTTCGCCGGCTCCGGCGGCTAAGCAGCCTTCGATGGCGGCGTTGACTTCCGCGGTCATCAACCGCCGCCCCCGCTCGTAGTCAAACTGGCCGGCCGCGGTCTGGGCATTGACCACGTGGGCAATGCCTTCAATATCCACGGAAATGTAAATCCGGGGTTTTTTGACCTGGGCTTCAGCCGAAAGAGTGAAAGCGAAAAGAACTGAAACTATCAAAATAACTAGAAGCCCTTTTTTCATTGATCTTCTCCTTTCTTTATGTTTTTTTTAATTCACAATCGGATTTTTTTTAATCTTTTTTCAAAACTTATGCAACTTAATAAAAATAAATGCCCGGGTTACGCCTTAACATTCCGTTAGCAGAAGTGGTATAGATAAGTAGATGGATGAAAGAGAAAAAGAGCTGGTGCGGAAAGTGCTGGTCGGTGAAAGCCAAGCTTTCGAGGAACTGGTGCTGCCTTACCGACAGCCTCTTCTCCATTTAGCTTACAGGATGACTGGAAACATGGAAGAAGCCAAGGACATTGCCCAGGAAACTATCTTCAGGTGCTATCGTTATCTTCACCGGTATGACATGGAAAGGGATTTTCGGGACTGGTTGTTCCAGATAGCAGCCAACTTAGCTTGCGACTGGTGGCGGAATCATTAGGCTGAACTTAACTTGGGCCAAAAGTGGAAGAAAAATAGTCAGTTGGCCATTAATTCTGACCCGGCTGGAATTGAAGACCTGGTCTTGAGCCAACCCTCAGCCGAAAGTATTTCTAACATCTGGCTTGATGTCAATGCCTGCCTGGAAAAACTCAGCCCGAAAGAAAAGCAAGTCTTTGTGTTGAGAGACTTAGAAGGCCTGAGCATCAAAGAAACAGCAGCTGTGCTTAAGACATCCAGTATCTCGGTCAGGGTCAATTTGAGCTCAGCCCGGCGCAAAATCAGGCAGCTTATTTCTGGGCAGGAGGCAGCCGGCAAACCTAGACGAAAACTTGGAGGCAACAATGAAATGTAAGGTCGTTCGCCGAAAACTATGGCTTTATGTTTCAGACGACCTCAACCGCCGTTCCTCCGCGGCAGTAGCAGAACACCTGAAATCCTGTCCAGCCTGCCGGCAAGAATTCAGGCTTCTCCAGGAATCCCTGGCCGCCATCAAGCAGGCCGACCTCAAAGAACGCCAGAAGCTGC
>JANLGB010000026.1:0-5789 GCA_024653405.1 Candidatus Saccharicenans sp. | reverse complement strand
CTGCCGGAATGGAAGGAAGAGCTCTGGGCTGGCCTGATGGAGAAAATTGCCCGGGGCAAAATTCTGGTTCCCGGAAAGTCCCGGTCCGGGCTTCGCGGCTGGAGAAAATTGGCACCGGCGGCGGCCCTGGTCGGGTTAATCTTGATATCTTTCCTTTCCTATCGCCTGATAGACCACTTCTGGCCGGGGCTTCTGACCAGGCCGACAGCCAGCCAGAATCTCCCGGGAGCAAGCCAGTCCGGAGAAGAGCTTAATCCAGTTAGCCGGGAATTAGAGCCCGAGAAAGAAGCTACCATTAAAGCTCCGGAGAGAGGCCCTGCCCACACCGAGAGGTCGGATGCGCTCAAACCGCCTTCCAGGGTGGAAATGGCTAGGTCCCAGACGCCTCCAGCAGAAAAAATGCTGGGGACCCAGAACAGCATTGTCTCTGGAGCAGGAAAAAAGGCTGTCCCGCCTGTTCCGACGGAAAGTGGACACCAGCCCGCTCCGCAACCTGAGAGAATAGAAATGGCTTTTATCCTTCCGGAAACGGGAGTCCAGATTCTCTGGATTCTTGACCGGAATTTCAATTTAGAAGGAGTGAAAAAATGAGAACTAACAATGTCCAGAAATTTCTCCTGACTTTGATTCTGTCAGTTATCCTGATGTTCGACCTGAATCCCTTTTTAAGAGCCGCTGCCCCAGACGAGGTTAAACAACAGGAACTAAAGGTCCTGAAGCAGGAAGTGGTCAAGCTGCAATACACCGAGGCCGAGACTCTGAGAAAGCTCCTGGTTCCCTATTTTGGACCGGATACCCGGGTCAGCGCTGACGATAAGACCAATGTTTTGAGCTTATCCGACAACCCGGAAAACCTAGAAAAGATGCTGGCCGTCATCAGAAAAATCGATGTCAAGCCCAAGGACATGGTCATTACTATGCAGTTGATAATTGCTTCGGATGCAGAAGGTCCGACCGACCCTGAACTTAAAAACGACCCGCTGATTAAAGACCTGCAGAAGCTGCTCCGGTTCAGGAGCTACCAATTACTGGATGCCACCCTGGTCCGGTCCGTTGACCGGAAGGAGTCATACCTCTCTTTCGGACCGAATAATCAGTTTGACATCAGACTGAGGCCGGAAACAGTCGAAGAAACGGCCCAGAGCCACATCAAACTCTATGTCAGCCTGCGCCAGATAAAAATCGAATCAACTCTGCCTGAAGGTAAGAAGGTCTGGAGCCCCATTACACCTGCTACTTATCTTATAGACAGCAATCTGAGCCTGAAATCAGGAGAGCGGACAGTGGTCGGCGTATCCCGACTCAGCGAAGGAGCCGTTGCCGGCAATAATAACGGGCTCATCTTGATCATTTCGGGAAAAATTGTTTCTTAAATCCATTTTGAGGGTAGTTATCAGACTGCGCCGAGTGGTCGGGGTTCAGGGCAATCATTATAACACCCAAATGCGGATCAAGGGGCGATTTTGACTCCGGAAAAAGGGCCCTGTCTGTTCTTATTTTCTTCCACTGAATAAGGAGAATTTTTCCGGAAACAAAGTCCCCAGCCGACTAATATAACAGGCAGAAAACTACTGCGGCTAACTTATAAAATTCTTGCCGAATGTGAAAAAATTTAATAGATTATCTCGAAGGAGGTAACGATGAAAAAAAGCGTTGTTATTTTCCTGATGGTTCTGATGTTCGCCCTGTTGGCTTCCCCGGCCAGAGCCCTGGTCAGCTTCGGCTTCAAAGGTGGGCTGAACAATTCTAAGATTGTGTTCAGCCCGGCCATCGATATGCCCGGGCAGAAATATCTTCAGGGTTATTGCTTCGGGGCATTTTTCAGCCTCAATTTCGGGCCAATCGGACTCCAACCCGAAATCCTCTATTCTCGCCGCGGCCTGGAAGCCCAGATGTTGCTCGATCCCTCTGACCCAGCTTCTTTAGCCCAGGCCAAGGTCATGCTCGACTACATTGAAATCCCCCTGCTGGTCAGACTAAACGTTATTCCGGCCGGACCGGTGAAACTCTATATCTTTGGCGGCCCGTCCTATGGGTTCTTGCAAAAAGCAAAAGCCAGAATTACCTACATGGGTGCAACTGAAGAAGAAGATGTTAAAAACGATTTCAAAAACCAGAGCTTAGCCGCGGTGGGCGGTCTGGGGCTGGACATCAAGATTCCATTGCTGTTCAAGGTCACCGCCGATGCGCGTTACCACTATGGCTTGAGCAACATCTTATCCGAAAACACCTCGGTCCCTACTGACAAAGCCCGAAACAGCGGTTTTTCCATCCTGCTGGGAATAGCTTTTTAAGTACGCAGAAAATCCAGCAGGCAGAGTTTATTAATCTAATAATCTAATTAAAATAGTTGTCATCCATGCCTCTCTGGCCGGAAACGAGGTAGCCGACTTTATAAACCGCAGCCGAGTCTCTTGCAAGCTTTTCCGGCCCGGTGCCGGAGAAAGCGGCCAGAAGAAAAAGGCCCAAATTTTATCCGCATAAAATTATTCAAATCATGGACTCTCAGTGAGCTTATATTTTAGGGCCGCCTTTGGCCAAGTTGTGTTCTGCATTTAATTATGCAACTCTCTGCTTAAACTCCTCCCTGATTCCAACCATCACCAGCAAATTTAAATCCCGCCGCCTGGAGGCTAAAGTTTCATGGTTACGGTAAGGTTCCTATCAGCTAAAAACAGCTATCCATTGGCAAAGGAGCAGGCTGTAAGGTAGAATGTTAAGGCAATGGATAAACCAACCGTAGTCATCAGCGCCTGCCTGAATGGTTTCTTCAACCGCTATAACGGCGGCACGGTCAGTGACGATAATGTCAACGCTCTCAAACCCGGCTTCCAACTCATCACCGTCTGCCCGGAAGTGGAAATCGGCCTGGGTATACCCAGGAAAACTGTTAGCCTGTTCAAACTGGGCGACCGGCTGGAAGTCATCCAGCGGGAGACCGGTCTCAACGTCACTCAAAAACTGGTTGAATATTCAGAAAAGACCATCAACAACCTGCCGGAGGTGGATGGGTTCATTTTAAAGGCCAAGTCCCCGAGCTGCGGCGTTAAAAGCGCCAAGGTCTTCGGCAACCTGGAAGCCACCAAAATCCTCGGGAAAGATGACGGCATTTTGCCGGCCACGGTCAGAAGGCTCCGTCCCTATCTGCCGCTGATCGATGAAGGCCGGCTGAACAACCGCGAGCTCCGCTGGGAATTCCTGGCCAAGGTCTACCTGCATTTCCTGTTCCGCCAGTCCAGTCAGGACATCAAATCCTTAATCGATTTTCAGGCCCGGGCCAAGTACCTGTTTATGTCCATCAGCCAGAAGGACCTGAAAATCCTGGGCCGCATCCTGGCCAGGCATCAAAAGGGCAACCTGGAGCAAACGGTGGCTGATTACCGCCAGGGTTTCTACCAGCTCCTGAGCCGGCCGGTCAGAAAATCCAACCTGCTTAATGCCCTGAACCACATGTTTGGTTATGTTTCCCCCCGCTTGAGTCCGGCAGAAAAACAGCATTTCTTAAGACTGCTGGACCAGTACCGGTCCGGCCAGACTGATTTCGTGACCATCATCGAGTTTCTGCGGGCTTATGGCTATCGCTTCAATCTACCGTACCTCCTCGACCAGTACCTGCTGACTCTGGGCTGAACGGAGAGCAGGCATTTTAACACCTTATGAATGGGCCAGTTCTCCGCTATCCACCTTCTAATAAAATCAAATAATATGGAAGAAAATTGACCTCAAGACGTCAAAAAGAGAACAAAGGCTGGCATGAAAAAACTTGGTTATAGCTTTCACCGTAAACCCTCAGGTCTCTTTTTTCTGGTTTTATTCCTGTTCCTCTGCGCCTGGCCGCTATTATCCCAGGAGAGGTCAAAGGTCCTGGAGATAAAAAGGATAGATAAACCCCCAAAGATAGACGGACTGCTGGAGGACGACTGCTGGGCAGACATTCAGCCAGTCTATGGCTTCATCCAGTATAACCCGGTCAACGGAGCCCCGGCTTCCGAGGAGACCTATGTCTGGGCGGCTTATGATGACCGGTACCTATACTTCGCCTTCCTGATGAAAGACTCGCAGCCGGATAAAATCTGGGCCGAGCTGACCCCGCGCAATGAATTCGAGAACAACGATTCCATCCAGGTTATCCTGGACACTTATAACGACAAGCGCACCAGTATTTCCTTCAGCCTCAACCCCAAGGGTGTCCAGAAAAACTCGGTTGAGACCATCTGGAAATCGGGCGCCAGGATAAGGGACGATGGTTGGTCGGCCGAAATAGCTATTCCTTTTAAATCGCTGCGTTTCTCTTCGGCCACCGAACAGGTTTGGGGCATAAATTTTGTCCGCTATATCTACCGGTTGAATGAAACCGATTACTGGACCGAGGTTAAGAGAGACCTGCCGAAGCTGCACCAGATGGCCGAGTTGCGCGGCCTGAGCGGCCTCAAACCCGGTCACAACCTGGAAATATTTCCTTATGCCGGGGTGCGGTCCTCGCACTGGGCCGCGCAGAAAGACGACAAGCTGGCGGCCGGGGTGGATGTCAAATATGGCCTTAAGCCCAATCTCTACCTGGATGTCACTGCCAGCCCGGACTTCAGCCAGGTGGAATCCGACCCTTTCCTCTACCAGCTCTCTCCTTACGAAAATTATCTCAGGGAAAATCGGCCCTTCTTCACCGAGGGCAGCCAGTATTTCAGCCTGGCCACCGGAACCAGGATTTTCTATTCCCGGCGCATCCGGGACCCGCGGCTGGCGGCCAAAATTTCCGGCAAGACCGGCGGTTATTCCTTCGGCATACTCGGAGCCCTGAATAAGACCGACTACGGTTCCTCCAAATTTGGCATCTTTCGCCTCAAGCGTGACATCCTGAAAAACTCCCAGATTGGCATTTACTATACAGGAGTAGATGAGCTGGACTCCACCAGCCAGAACCTGGCCTTTGATTACAGCTTCAACTTCAAAGACATCTATTATCTGCGGGGGGCCAGCATCTTCTCCTTCAACTCCGCCACTGACAACTCCCGCAATGGAATGCATGAGATTAAATTCCAGCGTGAGCCGGATGCCGGCCTGCAACTGGCGGTCAACTTCGAGCGGGTGGAAGATAGGGCCAGGCTGCGGGCCGGTTATCTCGACCAGATAGACTTTCAATCTCTGGAAACGATGCTTGGCTACGCCTGGCGCTATAACCGGGGAACTATTCAGAGATTGAGCTGGGATATCACTGGCACCCTGCACTGGGACTCCTATGGACACCCCGTCGGCCAGGAGCTGGAATTCATGATGTTCTGGAATTTCTTTAACCGTCTCGATTTTCACTACGGAATTTTTACCGGTCGGAGCCAGTACCAAATCCTGACACCTGAGGAGGCCCTGGTCTGGAACGGTGAATACATCAAAAACTACGGGGCCCACTTCGATTTCGACTGGGAGCGAGGCGGCTTCTTGAAAGAAATCAGCCTGGAGGGCGGCTGGCAAAAACGGGGAATCTATAACGAAGAGTTCACCGCCGCCCTGCCCGGCAGCCAGTTCAGCCTGGAAGGCAACCTGTCCCTCAAACCCAGGAGCAACATTGAACTATCGTTGGCCGCCGATTACATCCAGCAAAGGCTGTCAGCCACCGGGGAGAAAGTCTTTGACGGCCTGACCTACGAAGCTTCCCTCCATTACCAGCTTACCCAGAAGCTATTTATCAGCACCATCCTGCTGGGAGAAACCAGGGAGAATCAATACAGCTTCGATTTCCTGGCCGGTTACTATCTCGGAGCCGGCAGCATCATCCAGTTCAGTTTCAAGAAGCC
>JANLGB010000269.1 GCA_024653405.1 Candidatus Saccharicenans sp. | reverse complement strand
CTCAGGAAATTATTGAAAGAGAGGCCGGAAAAAGGTTCAGCCGGCCGGACTCCCGCTTGGAGGAAACCAAGAAAAAATTTGATAAGATAATAGGTCAAAGCCAGGAAGGAACTTAAAATGACGTTCAATCCCAAAATAAGGCTCAATCGGGTTTCCGGATTCATAAAATTGATATACCCAGGGCTTCGGTCAGTGGTTATCATTATTTTTTTCTTATCCCTTGTAATAAGGCCGGCCCGGCTTTTTTCGCAGGCCGGGGGCCCGACTTCTGACAATTCTGACCGCCGTATCGGGGGCGTTCCCTTCAGAATTGCCGACTGGAATCCGGACTCGGGCCTCGGCAACCATCGGGCCGTGGTCAGGGTATCCCGGAAAGCTGACGCCGTTTATGTGCGCCTCCCCTGGCGCCGGCCAGACCCGGAACCGGAAAAGAAGCGAGTCCTGGTGTTCGACGCTTCCGGCCAGGAAATAAAAAATGTCTCTCCGGTGGCTGTTAATAATGAAGGCGGAGACTTTGTCTTCCAGGCTGTGGACGGCCCGGCCGATTATTATTTCTACTATTTGCCCTACAAATTAGAAGGCCGTAATTATCCCAGGGTAACCTACATTCCGGCCGATTATCAGGCCGACCAGGGCTGGTTACTCCGAAACGGATTGAGGAGAGATTTACTTCCCCGATTCCAGGCCTCTCTTTTCCCTCAGGCCGAAGTCCTGGCCTTGGAAAGCGTGGATGAATTCAGCAGTTTTTACCCGATGGAAGTTATCGCCACCGAGGCCGAAGTCCGGCAGCTCCTGGAAAAATACAGCCAGCAGCCCTACCTGGTTTTTCCTGAAGACCGCCTCTACCCTGTCCGGATGACAGAATTTCTCCCGGCCCGCTGGTCAGAAATCGGCCCCAGGGATTACTTCGAAGGTCAGGCCGACCGGGGCGAATACTATGTTTTCCAGCTGGGGCTTTTCGCCCATAAAGAAAACCTGGAAAAAATCAGAGTCAGGTTTTCCAACCTGACCCTAACCGACTCTGACCGGGTCATCCCCGCGGCCCAGGCCAGCTGCTTCAACACAGGCGGGATCGGCTGGGACGGCCAGGAATTTGAAAAAGAAATCAACCTGGAAAAAGGCCGAGTGCAGCCCTTGTGGTGCGGCTGGCAGATACCGGTAGCAGCGACCCCGGGCGAATATACCGGGCAGGTAGAAATCCTGACGGCCAACCTGCCGTCCCGGACTATTAACCTCAAAATCAGGGTCAGCGACCGGGTGCTGCCGGAGTCCGGCGATTCAGAGCTGTGGCGGCTGAGCCGACTGCGCTGGTTGAATTCCCTGCTGGCGGTTGACGACGAGGTGGTGTCGCCCTTTATTCCCCTTGAGGTCCGGGCCAGAACCATCGCCTGCCTGGGCCGGACAATCAGTCTATCAAAATACGGCTTGCCGGAAGACATCCGGAGTTTCTTCAATCCCGAAGTTACGGCCATCGTCCCGAAGTCTATCAGCCTGCTGGACAGCCCGTTTGAGCTTTCGGTCCGCAACTATGCCGGTCTTTACCAGGAAATGAAGAACCGGTCTTTTGCCTTCACCCGGATCAGCCCGGGTGCGGTCTGCTGGCAGGCGGAAAACGAAATCCCGGCCCTGCGCCTGCTGCTCCAGGTCAACGGCCGGATGGAGTTTGACGGCTTCGTAGAATTCAAACTCAAGCTTACAGCGGCCGAGGAAGCCGAGGTCGATGACATCCGTCTGACTTTTGCCCTGAAAGAAGAAGTGGCCCGCTACATGATGGGCCTGGGTTTCAAGGGTGGTCGGAGGCCTCAGAATTTTTCCTGGTCCTGGGACCGGGAGAAAAACCAGGATGCTCTGTGGCTGGGGACGGTCAACGCCGGTTTGCAGATTCAACTCCGGGCTGAAAACTATTCCAGGCCGCTCAACACCAATTTTTATACCCTGAAACCACTCAATCTCCCGCCCTCCTGGTGGAACGAGGGCCGGGGCTGGGTCTCGGTCAAAGAGGAGCTGAAAAAAAACAAGAAGCAAAACGGCTGCTGTTCACGGCCGCCGGGGGCCCGAGGAAAATAAGGCCGGGCCAGGAACTGCACTTTGATTTCAACCTGTGGCTGACTCCTTTCAAGCCGCTGAATCCAGGAAAACATTTTTCCGAACGGTATTACCACGCTTATAAACCGCTGGAGAAAATTGCCGCCAGCGGGGCCAACGTCATCAATGTTCACCACGCCACCGACATCAATCCCTACATCAACTATCCTTTCCTGCGGCCAGAAAAAAT
>JANLGB010000268.1 GCA_024653405.1 Candidatus Saccharicenans sp. | reverse complement strand
GGGGAGATTACGGTCAGCGGCGAGGTCGGCCGGTCGGTGGTGGGCTTCGGGAGCAAGGTGATCATCCGGTCCTCAGCCGTCATCCGGGAAGACCTGGTGGTTCTGGGAGGAACCCTGGAGAAAGAACCTGGCTGTAACATCGGCCAGGACACGGTTTTCATCCCGACCGGGGGAAAGTTTGCCTCGGAGATATTCCGCAAGGGAATTTTCTTCCAGCTGGGAACTATCTTCCTGGCTATAAAACTGATTTCCCTGTTCTTCGGAATCCTGCTGACCATTTTCGTGGCCGGCCTCTTCCCCAGGCAGGTCTATTTCGCCGCCGGCAAGATAAGAACCGACTTCTGGCCAATCCTGGGCACGGGTTTTCTGGCAATGTTAATCTACGCCGGCCTGATCATTTTGTCCGCTCTGCTCATGTTCGTGATCATCGGTATCCCGCTTTTGTTCATGGCCATCCTGGCCGGCCTGGTACTCAAGGTTTTTGGCGGAACGGCCTTTTCCTATTTCTTCGGTGAATCATTTCTCCGGGCCCTGAACGTTAAGAAGATGCCACACCTCATCTGGACGGCGGTCATCGGCCTGGTTCTGGTAACCATCCTGAGCCTGATCCCGGTCCTGGGCTTTATCTTTTCTCTGGTGGTCAGCCTGGTCGGCTGGGGAGTGGCCATCCGGACGAGGTTCGGAACCCTGGACAACTGGTTGGCCCGCAACCGGAGCTGAAAAAGTTACCAGGCCACCGGGATGATTTAATAAACGAAACTGAATCCGGAGGCGGTCGGACAGTCTGACTCAGGGCGGCGGTAGGGCCGGTTGATGAATCTCCGGGAGACGATGGGCCCTCAGGCCTGCATGATTTCTTTTTCCTTGGCTGCGGCGATTTCTTCGGCCTGTTTTATGTACTGGTCCAGCAGCTCCTGCAGCCTTTCCAGGCCCTGAAACTTATCGTCTTCGGTTATTTTTTTATCTTTTTCCAGCTTTTCGATATATTCCTTGCTTTCCCGGCGCATGTTTCTCAGGGCAGTTTTTTCTTCTTCCAGCATCTTGCTGACCTTTTTGGCCAGCTCTCGCCGGCGCTCTTCATCCAGCGGCGGCACCGGGACCTTGATCACCCGCCCGTCGTTGATGGGGTTGAAACCGAAATCGGAAGACCTGATGGCTTTTTCCACTGCTTCCATGAGGGTGGGGTCCCAGGGCTGGACGGTGATCAGGGTCGGGTCGGGCACGCCGATGGTGGCCACCTGGTTGACGGGTGTCGGTGTCCCGTAATACATGACCTTTATATCCTCGAAGATGCTGATGTTGGCCCGCCCGGTGCGCAACTTGCTGATTTCTTTCCGAAAATGCTCGATGGAGGTTTTCATCTTCCTTTCCAGGTCTTTCAAGACATCTTTCACCATGTCACTCCTCCTCGCTGGAGTTTGAAACTGGCTTCAGGAAACCCTGGTCCCGACTTTTTCGCCCAGAACGGCCCTTCTGATATTGCCGGGAACGTTAAGATTGAAAACTATAATCGGCAGGTTGTTATCCTTGCAGAGGGTGATGGCCGTGCTGTCCATCACCTTGAGGTCCTGCTGGATAACTTCCAGGAACTTGATGTTATCGAACCTGGTGGCCCCGGCTTCCCGCAGAGGATCGGCCGAATAAACCCCGTCCACTTTGGTGGCTTTGAGGATTACTTCAGCCTTTATTTCCAGGGCCCGGAGAACGGCCGCAGTGTCGGTGGTGAAATAGGGGCTGCCCAGGCCGGCGGTGAAGATGATAACCCGCCTTTTTTCCAGGTGCCTTAAAACCCGGCGGCGGATGAAAGGTTCGGCCACGGCCCTGATTTCAATGGCGGAAATCAGCCTGGTATTGAGATTTTCCTTTTCCAGGGCATCCTGCAGGGCTATGCCGTTGATGACGGTAGATAGCAGGCCGATGTGGTCAGCCGAAACCCGGTCCATCCCCTCTTCCACGCCCCGGGAACCCCGGAAGATATTGCCACCACCGATCATGATGGCCATATCCACCCCCAGTTCGTGGACCTGCTTGATTTCCCTGGCGATGGCCCGGACTTTCTTGAAGTCGAGTCCGTAGGGCTGGTCTCCGAGCAGAGCTTCACCCGATAGCTTCAGCAGCACCCGCCTGTAAGCTGGCTTGCCCTCGTCCATTATTTTTTATCGCCGTTCAATATTTACCGATTTCAAACCGGACAAAACGCCTGACCTTGATATTCTCGCCAAATTTGGAGATGTGGCTGTTGACCAGATCTCTGACCTTTATTTTATCATCCTTGA
>JANLGB010000267.1 GCA_024653405.1 Candidatus Saccharicenans sp. | reverse complement strand
GTCAACTGAGAGAAGCCCTGGCCGTCTGGAGACGGAGCTGGCTCAGATCGAGGATCAGGTTAGACAACATGAAAACGATTTTGAAACTCTGGAAAAACTTACCCCTTAATTCAGGAGACTTTTTATCTATTTCTTTTGATAGATTAGACCTTCCGTCTAATAAAGAAATATCGTCGATGACAGGAAGCTCCGGCTTCGGTCACAGCTTTAAGGGGCTGGAATTTCTGAACCTTCCAGAGTGATGGCCTGACCTCTCCCGTCTCCTTTGACCTTGTGGTCCGGTGAGGAGGTTTGATGATGAAGGCCGTACTGATCGCGGGTATCCCCGTTTTATCCTTAATTTTTCTGTTTTTAATCTTTCTGTTACTTAAAAGAAATCGTGGTCTGAAAGGATTGCTGCAGGCGGAAGCCCGGGCCAAGGAAATCCTGGCCAGGGCCGCCGAAGAGGCTGATAGAATCAAGAAGCAGGCCGAGGCTGAAGCCCGGGAAAAGGATGCGGCCCGACAGGCCGAGTTCGAAGCCCAGACCAGGGAAAAAAGGCGCAAGCTGAGCGAGCTGGATAGAAGGCTGCTGCATAAAGAAGAAGCCCTGGAGCGACGCTACCAGAACCTGGAAAGAAAAGAAAGGGACCTGTCAGCCAAAGAGCGTCGGCTCTTTGGCAAGGAGAAAGAGCTCGAAGCTCTGGAACAGAAAATTACCGAAATCCTGCAGAAACAGAACGAAGAACTGGAGCGCATTGCCGGCCTAACCCAGGAAGAAGCCAAGAACACCCTGATCAGGAAAATTGAAGACGAGGCCAAGCTGCAGGCGGTCCAGGCCATCCGCCGGATTGAGGAGGAAACCCGGGAGAAAAGCAAGGCATTGGCCCGGGAAATCATCTCCAACGCCATCCAGCGGTCGGCGGCCGAGCACGTGGTGGAAACCACGGTCTCGGTGGTGGACCTGCCCTCAGATGACATGAAGGGAAGGATTATCGGCCGCGAAGGCCGGAACATCCGGGCCCTGGAAATGGCCACCGGGGTTGACATCATCGTTGATGACACACCCGAGGCGGTTATCCTGTCGAGCTTCGACCCGCTGCGAAGGGAGCTGGCCAGGATGGCCATAGAAAAACTGGTGGCCGATGGCCGGATTCACCCGGCCCGGATCGAAGAAATCGTCGAGCAGGTCAAAGCCGAGCTGGAAGAAAAGATCAAGCAGGAAGGCGAAAACACGCTCTACGAACTGGGCATCCAGCACCTGCATCCGGAGCTGGTCAAGTACCTGGGGAAACTCAAATACCGCACCAGCTACGGCCAGAATGTGCTGCAGCACTCCAAAGAGGTGGCCCAGCTGGCTGCCCTGATGGCCAGGGAGCTGGGGGCTGACGTCAACGTGGCTTTGCGGGCCGGACTGCTGCATGACATCGGCAAAGCCGTGGACAAAGATTACGAGGGCACCCACACCGAGCTATCGGTCGAGCTGACCAAGAAATGCGGAGAAACCGAAGCCGTTATCCAGGCCATTGCCTCTCACCACCGGGATATCGACTTCCCCTCAGTGGAGGCGGTGCTGGTTCAGGCCGCGGATACCCTCTCGGCCGCCAGGCCGGGAGCCAGGCGCGAATTGCTGGAGACCTACATCCAGCGTCTGGAAAAGCTGGAGCAGATTGCCACTTCTTTCGAGGGTGTGGCCAAGGCTTTCGCCCTGCAGGCGGGACGGGAAATCAGGATCATCGTTGACGCCCAGAAAGTATCGGACGACCGGGCCATGGTGATTGCCAGGGACATCGCTCAGAAAATCAAAGATGAGCTGGATTATCCCGGTCAGATCAAAGTGATGGTTATCAGAGAGATGAGAGCGGTGGAGTATGCCAGATAAATTCGGTGTTCTGTTCATCGGGGACCTCATCGGCCGGCCCGGACGTCGGGCCCTGGCCCGCTTTCTGCCGGACCTGAGGAAAAAGTATGAGCCAGACCTGGTGGTGGCCAACGCCGAAAATGCCGCCGGGGGCAACGGCCTGACCGAAGAAATAGGCAAGGAACTGTTGTTCCAGGTGGATATCCTGACTTCCGGCAATCACATCTGGGATAAAAAAGAAGTCTTAGGCTATATGGAAAAAGAAAACCGCTTGCTGCGTCCAGCTAATTACCCGGTGGTCAATCCGGGTCGCGGCCATTACCTTTTTCAAAACGAAAAGGGAATAAAGGCCGCGGTCATCAATCTCCAGGGACGGGTTTTCATGGAGCCGATTGACTGTCCCTTCCTGACGGCTGACCGCCTGCTGGAAGAGATCCGG
>JANLGB010000266.1 GCA_024653405.1 Candidatus Saccharicenans sp. | reverse complement strand
AGGAAGATCGGCCATAATTCTGAAGCTTATGCCATGCAGGTCAAGGGCCTGGAAATCTCGGCCTACAACTGCAAGTTCATCCCGGGCATGGCCCTGGCCTTCGCCACCAGCCCCATAGGCGCCCACCATAAGGAAAGCTGGGTCATCACCTACGAACTGAAACAGACAGCCCGCGACTCCTACGGCCCGGAAAAGGCGGCCAAGGTCATCGAGTTGCAGAGAATCCGGGGCGGCCTGTTCGAGTTCATCGTGGCCTGCCGCTTCCCCTGGATTGAACTGGGCTGGGACTTGGAACACTACGCGGAATATTTCAACAAGACCACCGGTCTTAACTGGACCCTGAATGACTTCTGGAAGGTAGCCGACCGCATCTATGCTCTGATGAAGTTCTTCTGGGTCAGGGAATTTCCTTTCTGGGACAGAACTCGGGACTATCCGCCAATGGTCTGGTTTGACCCGAAAAATGCCGACCCCGATGGACCGATTGCCGGCAAATTCCTGGAGCTCGACAAGTACAATCAGCTGCTCGATTACTATTACGAGCAGAGAGGCTGGGATAAACGCGGTATCCCCACCCGGAAGACGGCCGAAGCCCTGGACCTGAAAAAGGCAGCCGACGAGGTGGAAAAATTCACCAAGCTGGAATAAAATGGAATAGAGGAACGGAAAAAGACGAGCCCAATAGGCAGTGGGAAGTACGGCTGAAACTGACGATTTTCCGATTTCTGGTTGATTGATATTAGTTTTCTTAAAAAAGTATCGGCTTACCCCGGAGCGGCCGGGAGCTATTTTAACTTGAATAGAACATGGAGTGGCGGATATGAGCGGCACCAAAATTAAAATAACAGTTAAGCTCATCGGTCCCTTTGTCAATCAGCTGGGCTTCTCTGAAAAAACCATGGAGTTTCCGGCCGGAGCGACGGTTGAATCGGTCCTGTCTTCCCTGCCTCTGGACCCGAAAAGACCCAGGATTGTAACCAGGAACGGCCAGGCCGTGGCCACCGGGGAAAAACTCAACGACGGAGACCGGTTGGCCGTGTCGCCGCTTTACTCCGGGGGATGACCCGGCCCAACCTGAGCTCGGCTATGGCCATTAAGAAGGTCAGAAATAAGTTTGGTTAGAAGATTCTTAACCAGGTCGGAGGGCCCGGCCGGAGAAAAGACAATGGGGGGGTAATATATGAACGATGGTTCATATGACAGCGGGCTGGCCAGCTTCCCGGTGCTGATCGGCGGCCGCTGGCAACCGGCCTCCGGTGGCCAAACCTTTCAGGCTTATAACCCGGCCACCGGTCAGAAGCTACCTGAAATCTACCCCGTTTCTGACTGGGATGACCTGGAAAAAGCCCTGGTCGAAAGTCAGCGGGTCAGACTGGAATTGGCCAGCACCTCTCCCGAAAAAATCGCCAGCTTTCTTAATGCCTACGCCGACCTGCTGGAAAAAAACCAGGAAGCCATAACCGCCATGGCCCACCTGGAGACAGCCCTGCCCCTTAAATCCCGGCTTCGGAGCACCGAATTTCCCCGGATGATAAATCAACTGCTGCAGGCCGCGGCGGCGGTTGAAGAACGCAGCTGGTGCCAGGCCACCATAGATACCAAGCTTAATATCAGGTCAAAATATGGGCCGCTGGGCGGGACGGTGGTTATTTTTAGCCCCAATAATTTTCCCCTGGCCTTTAATTCAGTAGCCGGAAGTGACCTGGCCAGCGCCGTGGCCACCGGCAACCCGGTCATCTGCAAGGCTCATCCCAGCCACCCCGGTACCACCAGGCTGATGGCTGAAGCCCTGCTCCAGGCAATGAAACAATCAGGTCTGCCCCCCTCCAGCGTCCAGCTTCTGTATCATTTCAGCAATGAGGCTGGATTCCGCCTGGTCAGCCACCCGGCGGTGGCGGCTGTGGCTTTTACCGGTAGCCGGGCGGCTGGATTGAAACTGAAGGCCGCGGCCGAAGGGGCCGGTAAGCTGTTTTACGGCGAGCTCAGCAGTCTCAACCCGGTATTTTTCCTGCCGGGAATCCTCAGAGAAAAAGGCGAAGCGGTGGCCCTGGAGCTTTTTTCATCCTGTTCGCTGGGTTGTGGCCAGTTCTGCACCAAGCCGGGATTGATAGTCCTGGTTAACGATGAGGCCGGGAGGAAATTCCTCTGGAAACTGCAGCAAATATTCAATCAACCCCTGTCGGGTTATCTGCTGTCCCTGGCCGTTCTGGAAAACCTGAAACAGGCCGTGGAAAAATTGAAGGCGGCCAGAAGCACAGCTCCGGCCGCCTTCAATTTTTCCA
>JANLGB010000265.1 GCA_024653405.1 Candidatus Saccharicenans sp. | reverse complement strand
TGTCCGGCGACCGGTTCTTCTATCAGAATCCCCTGGCCTCCCGGGGTAAGCACGAAAGAAGCAGCTGGTTTGAAGTGGCCTGCTGCCCGGCCAACGCCGCTCGTTTCCTGGCCACTTTTCCCCAGTACATTTATGCCCACTCCTGGAATGAAGTTTTTGTCAACCTTTATGTGAATTCCTCGGCCCAGTTTGATTTCCAGAATACCAAACTGGAAATAATCCAGGAAACCAAGTATCCTTGGCTGGGACAGGTTAAGGTCGGGGTCAATCCGTCCCGGGTCCGGGAATTTGTTCTCTGCTTGCGTATCCCCGGCTCGGTTCAGGGAAAACCGGTCCCTTCCGACCTTTATCGCTATATTGACGGGGAAGCCGGGCAGGTGGTGGTCAGACTGAACCGCAAGGTCATTCCGGTGGAAGCAGACCGGGGTTATCTCAGGATAAAGAGAAGATGGGTCAGGGGAGACGTGGTGGAAATCCTCTTTCCCATGCCGGTAAGACGAGTGGTGGCCCATCCTGAAGTGGCCGACAACCGGGGCCGGGTGGCCATAGAAAGGGGTCCCGTGGTGTTCTGCGCCGAGGGGCGGGATAACGGCGGAACGGCCCTCAACCTGGCTGCGCCGGACAGCACCCGTTTTCAGCAGTGGTACCGCAATGACCTGCTGGGCGGGGTCACAGTCATCACTGGCAACGGGCTGGTGGTTGACGATAAGGGTAACGAAGTCCGGAAGCAGAATCTTTTCCTGATTCCCTACTGCGGCTGGGCCAACCGCGGAGCCTGGGAAATGGCCGTCTGGCTGCTCCGGAAGGAATGAGGTTTTAGCCAGAGAATTAGGGACAGGTACCGTTTCCGGGCACCATTATCAGGATTCTTCGGCCAGTCAGATGGAAATAAGGCGGTGGAGCCATCCGCGAGGCTATCTGGAACTACCAGGTTAAGGCAATTTCTTGGGTAGACCGGTCTGAATCCGGGGTGCGGACTTTTACAATGCAAAATATCAGCCTGAATTGATTTGAGCTGGGTAGACCTATTTTTTTGGGTAGCCTACCGTCTGGGCCAGCATGATTTTCTGCTCCGGCCGGAGCTTCATGGCCTGGGCCAGTTCTTCCCGGTTGATAAGGGCCCTGACCACCGTGGCCAGCCCTTCGGAAGCGCAAAATAAATATACGTTCTGGGATATAAAAGCGGCGTGGGCGGCGGAGTAGAACCTTTTGTCCTCGTCCGAGCCCCGCGGAATTCGGGCGTAGTCCCCGACATAGACCAGGTTGACAGGAGCTATTTTGACAAAATCCTGAGTCCCGGTGAGCCCTCGGATGTCTTCTTTGAGAACCTGAATGAGAGCGTGGTCCTTGGCTTCATAAAGGAAGAGACCGTCGGCCGTGGCCACATAGAGATCGATATTCTGCCAGTTGACCGCAGAGGGCACTGTTCTTTTTCCGGAATCCGGCCGGTTTATCCCATAAGCGGCCCAGAGCAGGTTGGACAGGACCTGGGGTGGGAGCTTATCCGGGCTGAAGTCACGCTGGCTCTGCCTGAGCTTCAGGCATTCCATAAGCGGTTTCCCGCCTTCCTGCTGCGGCGGAGGGAGCTTGATGACCGCCTGGTCCTGGCCGGTCAGGCCGGACCCTGTACCCAGTGTGGCGATAATGACCACTATAAGGGATAAAACACCCACGATTCCTTTTTTGAACATAACTTCCTCCTCTCGCCAGATATTTTATCATAAAAGACAGCCTCTTATGAATTAAAATCGTAAATTAGATACGGCCTAACGATGAATCTCTGACAGCCAGAACAACCAACAAGGTTAAACATAATTCATAATTGGGGCAGGAAAGCTTTCCGCGGGTGAAAAAGGAAGGAAGCTTACGGCTCACCATCTCCGCCTGCCGGTGCCGCAGGGGCCAATTGTTCCGGCCGGGGCCTTTTCTCGCTGGAAAGACCTTGGGCTTTTGACAAAAACTGCCCCCTATGTTATTAGAGAATTTCCGGATATTATCTGATAGGAATAAGTATATGGCTACGGCAGTTGAAAAATGGGTGGAAAAACAGGCTGAACTCCTTCAGCCCAAGACCATTTACTGGTGCGACGGTTCGGAAGGTGAGGCTCGTCGTATCATCGAAATGGGCCTGCGGGAAGAAAAGATTGAACAGCACGATATCTTCCTGGAGCTCAACCAGAAACTCTGGCCCAAGGCCTATCTCCACCGCAGCCACCCGACCGACGTGGCCCGGACCGAGCAGCTGACCTTCGTCTGCCACTCGGACCAAGAGACTACCGGCCCCAAC
>JANLGB010000264.1:1548-2301 GCA_024653405.1 Candidatus Saccharicenans sp. | reverse complement strand
GAAGCCTGTCGATTCTGGAAAAAGGAGTTTGATGTCCCGTCCGGGGGCGTTGAGGTCGCAACCCACTGCTGCCAGCATGGGGAGGGGATTCAGGGCGGTCAGGATGACCAGGACTGAGACAGCGAGAATGAACAGGGAAGCCGCGGGAATTTTGCCGGTCAGTGTTATCTTTATTGTCTCCAGCTGCATCATTATCTCCTAAAATATGTTTCGATAATAGTAAATCTGGAGAGCCAGCCTCGAGCTTTTCTGCTCCCCGTCATAGAGAAACATGGCCCGGAGGGCGAGGTCAGAATTCAGGCGGTAGCTGACTCCGGTCCCGGCCAGGGAGGTCCAGCCGGCGGCATGTTTCAAGAAACTCAGCTGGGCTTCGAGTTTCAGCCGTCCTTCGTCCAGCAGGTTTAGACCCTGGCGCAAAAATAACAGATGCCAGGGCTGGCCGGCCCGGCGGCCAAGGTTTGCCTCCAACCGGGTCTCACCGTTGAGCCAGAAGTAGGTGGTGTCGAATGAAATTCCGGTCCAGGGAACGGAGCCATCGGCCGGCTCTGGCGATTCCATCTCGTCAAGCACCCGGCCGGCAAAGGCGGAAAAACCGAAACTGTAGTTATCACGGGCCAGAACACCGTATGAAACTCGGCCCGCAAGCAGATAATTCCGGTCGAACTTCAGGTTCAGGCCAGAGCCTGTGGTCAGGCTAAGGGCGGAGTCACCCCGGCGAAAGTCGCGATGAAGTCCGACTCCCCAGTCGCGGTC
>JANLGB010000264.1:0-1538 GCA_024653405.1 Candidatus Saccharicenans sp. | reverse complement strand
ACCCAGCATGCTGGCATCCGGCAGAAGCAAGGCGTGGTTATCAAGGTTATAATTGAGACCGAGCGCCGGTTTGCTGTGACCTATCCAGAGGTCGGCGATTCCCGTCTTAAATCTGACCAGGGCGTTGAACAGTTGTAGCTGGACCGGGCGGTCCTGGTGTTCATCGTAAACGACTCTCACTTGAAATGAAGCATAGCCCAGGTCGGATTTCTGTCGATAAAAACGGATCAAGGTCTCCAGGCCGAGACCGTTTTTCTGCATGGCGTGATGGGGCAGGTAGGAAAAGAACTCGAAGGATTTCTGGCTAAAGTCAAAGGCAGAAACAGCCTGAAGCTCAACGAAGAAAAGGGAAGAGCGATTTTGGGCTGGAAGGGGGGCGCGGACGCAGAACATGGCCAGGATAAGGGCAGCGCTGGGCAGAAAGAGTTGGCGGCGCTTCTTGTTGCGGCTGGGCCTCTGGTTAGTATTCATGAGATTTTAGCCTTAACTTTCATTAGTTTTATCGGCAAAGCCTGTTTCATTGGTTTCTACTTTTTCTTGAGATTTCTTTTACCATGGCCTGAGATAGCGGGTTTTGTTTGTAAGCGCGCCCATGAACTTTCTCTGGGGCTGATGGTTTCAACTCGTTTAATAAACAGGGCCTTGGCCGTCATCACACCTTGAAGAGGATGCGGCCTCGGTACAGGATTTTTTCTCCCCACCTAAATGTCAGGATTACCTCCCAATCGCCGGGCATGACGATGTTGACAGGCAGGAGGTAAGAACCTTGATTATTGACCTTGAAGGCTACCTCACCTGAATCGTGGTGTCCGCGCATGGAAGGCATGTCGGAACGGCCATCGATCTGGAGATGACTGACTTTTTCTTCTTTTTGATTATAAACTTCAACCTTCAGAATGACCGTGCCCATTTTGGGTGTCTGGTTGAATTCCCAGATGAAATAGCCAACGTCCGAAAGAGGATTCTTTTTTCCGGCAGGTTTCACGACCGGAATTTCTTCGGCAGGATTGGAAAGACTGGCTTGCTGATGGGTGCGGGAGTGGCTGAAAGCCGGCGGCCTGACCAGGGTTATGAGCAAAAGGCCTAAGCCAAGACAGAAGGCAAAGCCTTTTTTTGACATAGTTAACTCCTTTATCGTAACTTCTTCTTTTTTATTTTTTTATTTTTAATCCTTACCTTTTCATTCTATACCTAAAGACATAATAAATCTATAGGAATAATAGGAAATAGGAAGGTACAGGGAGAGACCCTTGGTCGGAGCCAGTGAAAATTCCGGTCCGGGCGGTCTCGGTCTTGAGGGAGCGGTCCAAGGCGGACGGGGCTGATAGTTTTATGCCGGTTGCTTAACCAGCTTTATCTGATATGAACAGACGCTAATCCAGGTGATGGTCTGTTTTTTTTGAGATTAAGAAAAAAAGAAGGCTGGGCTGGGCGGTCTGGGTCGACCGAATCTGGCCGTTTTTTATTCAAACTTCATGAAGGGGGCGGGGCGGATGGGATGGATTTCAACTTTTTCCCAAACGCGGTTCAAGAGATAG
>JANLGB010000263.1 GCA_024653405.1 Candidatus Saccharicenans sp. | reverse complement strand
TGGTCCTGATTATCATCTGTTTTATTATTAGCCTTAATCACTCCCTCCTGGCGGCCATAGAAATAAAAATCGGCAGCGTGGCTCCTGAGCGTTCGCCCTGGCATGCCGCCTTGCTTAAGGTGGCCCGGGATTGGGAAACGATAACCGCGGGCCAGGTCAAGGTTCGGGTTTATCCCGGGGGCATAGTGGGCAGCGAGCTGGACATGATCAGGAAAGTCAGATTGGGAGTATTGCAGGGTGCGGTCCTCACCAATATGGGAATGATGAAAATTGAAAAGTGTCCTGGTGCTCAACCTGCCTTTTCTCATTAATGACGATGATGAATTCAATTACGTTTTTGAGAGATTGAAACCAATTTTTGAAACCCGGATCGAAGAGAATGGATTCAAAGTGGTCCAATGGACCAAGTCGGGCTGGGTTTATTTCTTTACCAAAGGACCGGTCCTCAATCCCGATGACCTTAAAAAATATAAGATTTCCATTACCAAAGATGACCCCGACCTGGAACAGGTCTGGGAGAGAATGGGCTATAAAGTAGTGCCGCAGGATAACAAGGATATGTTAATCGGGCTGGAAAGCGGCATGGTTTCAGCAATCTACCTTCCGGCCGTTATGGCCGCCTCGGGCCAGTATTTTGCCCTGGCTCCTCACCTGCTGGCCCCGAAGCTTTCTCCCCTGGTGGGTGGCCTGGTCTTGAGCGGCAAGACCTGGGACCAGATACCGGAAACCTTCAGACAGCCGATGCTGGAAGCGGCCGAGCGCCACACCGCAGAGCTTAACCAAGAAATTGATCAACTGGAAGAAGAGGCTATGAAGGCCATGAAAGAACATGGCCTGGTTATTAATTATCCTTCCGAGAAGGAAATGGGTCTCTGGCGCGAAGCTGCAGCCCGGGCCATTGAATCTCTGGTAGGAAGAATCATTCCAGCCGATATCTATAAAATGACGATGGATTTTGTCCGTGAATACCGAGCCAAAGGCAACAGGTAGATTTATCGGTTACGTCTTCAAGCTGGAAGACATACTGGTCAACCTGACTCTGCTGGCGGTAGCCTTTCTTCTCTGTCTGGAAATCATCACCCGGAATTTTTTCCACACCGGAATCAAGAACTCTACGCTCTACGTTCAACACCTGGTGCTGGCAGCCACCTTCCTGGCCGGGGCCATCACTTCCAGGCAGAAAAAGCACCTGACCCTGGCCGCCAAACTGCCGCTTAAAGAGCGGTTCTCTTACATTATTACTGTAATCGTTAATATCATCTCGGCGGCTTTTAACTTCGCCTTTGCTGCCAGTGCCTTCTCTTTTACTCTGAACGCCTTTTCGGCAGAGGAAAAGATAGGCTTCATCCCCAAGCAGCTGATCGGGTTGGTGATGGTTCTGGGCTTTGTCCTCATGGCGGTCCGGTTCATATCTGCCTGTCAGCCGAAGAAAAAAAGAATTTTCTGGCTGTTAATAGCTCTGGCCGGGGGCTTATTGCTTTCATCTGGCCCGATGGCCGGTGTGGTCTCCGGTCTTGTTGGCCACCAGCCGGGGTGGATCCAGAACCTGAAGGAACCGATTCAGATTCTCCTGGTTGGTTTAAGCCAGCCGTTAATCATCCTTCTTATAATCCTGGCCTTTCTGGGGATGCCGGTTTTTGTGGTGCTGGGCGGCATTGGCTGGCTGCTGGTGGCCCGGGCCGGCCTGCCCCTGGAAATTGCCGCCAACCAGGCCTACACCGTTCTGACCGATTACTCCATTCCGGCCATTCCCCTCTTTGCGGCGACCGGATTTTTCCTCAGCGAGAGCCGGGCCGGAGCCAGGCTGGTGGAGTTCTTCCGGGATGTGGTGGGCTGGCTGCCGGGTGGCCTGACTATCGTCACCGTCCTGGTCTGCGCTTTTTTCACCACCTTTACCGGAAGTTCAGGCATCACCATCATTGCCCTGGGCGGTCTGCTGCTGCAAATCCTGATGCAGGCCGGCTATAACAAGAAGTTAAGCGTGGGCTTGCTGACCTCCTCGGGCAGCGTCGGACTGCTCTTCCCACCCAGCCTGCCCATTATAATCTATGGGGTCACAGCCGGCATCAGCATCAAGGACATGTTCCGCGGCGGCATTATTCCCGGGGCCATCCTGGTGCTGGTCACCATCCTGGCTGCCTTCATTTTTTCGGTCGGGCAGAAAGTGGAGCACCCGCCCTTTAGCTGGAGAAAATCCCTGGCCTCCCTTAAAAAAGCCCTGGGGGAAATCCTGCTACCCCTGGTCATAATCGCTCTTTACTTTGGGGGCATCACCAACCTGCAGGAAAGCGCCGCCGTGGCCCTGGTCTATGCCTTCATTTTGGAAACCTTTGTCCACCGCGAGCTGAAACTTAAAGATATACCCCGG
>JANLGB010000262.1 GCA_024653405.1 Candidatus Saccharicenans sp. | reverse complement strand
TTCACGCACCTCTACTCCCCGAACAAAGTCCCCACCTGGCTGCCTCAGGAAGACCCGGGGGTCAAGCTGCGCCTCGACACCGGGGAAAAATTCGGCTCAACTGAGCTGGTGCTGGTCACTTTCAAATCCAGGCAGGGCGAAACTTTTCGCCCCGATATTCTCCAGAGTCTCAAGCAGGCCACGGAAGAACTCAGGCAGCAGCCGGAAGTTTTTTATGTAACCTCCATCATCTCGGCTCCCAATATTCAGAGCACCGAAGGAGAAGTCGTCGTTTCCGATTTCCTGGAAGAAATCCCTACAGTCGAAGCCGAGCTCAAGGCCAAGCTGCAGGAAGCTCTGGCCAAAGAAAATTATGTTCATACTTATTTGTCACCCGACGGCCGCTGGCTGGGAGCTGCCGTCTACCTCCGCAGTGGCGTCGACAGTGCCGAGGCCTTTGCCCGGGTGGTCAAAGCCACCGTGGAAAAGCACCTGGCCGATAAAGCCGAAATTCATTATGCCGGCGAGCCCTGCTTCACCTTTTATGCTGATAAATATCTTAAGAAGGACCTCAAGCTTCTGGTCCCGGTCATCGTGCTGACGGTTCTGTTGGTTCTCTACCTGAGTTTCAGGAAGCTGCGGGCGGTTTTCCTGCCGTCGCTGGTGGTCTGGCTGTCCACGGCCTGGGTCTTCGGGCTGATGGCCCTTTTCCGGGTGCCAATGAACCTGGTGACGCCGGCCCTACCGGTGCTGCTGATCGGCCTGGGCTCAGCCTATGGAATTCACATGGTCAACTCCATCGAGCAGAACAGGGCCGGGGGCTGGAGCCGGGCCGAAAGTGTTGCCCGGAGTGCCAGCCGGGTGGCCCTGCCGGTGTTCATGGCCGCGGCCACGACCATGGTGGGTTTTGTCTCTTTCCTTACGGCCAAGCTGGGGCTGATCAGCAACTTTGGAATCTTTGCCGGGGTCGGCGTCATGCTGGCCATGGTCATCACTTATGCTCTCATTCCTTCAGCTTTCTATCTTTTGCCAGAACCACGACCTAAGGCCCCAGAGCGCACTATTTCTTTGGTCAACCCGTCGCTTTTTAACTGGCTGGCGGGTCAGGTTGTCCGTTACAGCCGGGTCATAATAGTGGCCGGCCTCAGCATTTTTGTTTTCTTTGTTCTCTGGATTCCAAACATTAAAAGAGAGGTGAATTTCACCAGCTATTTCCCGCCGGGAAGCGAACCGCGCCAGGCTGACCGGGTGGTCCGGGCCAACTTCGACGGGGCCTCCCCGCTATGTATTTATTTCAAGACCGACAACCTGCGCTCGGCCGGAGCCCTGCGGGTTCTGCGCCGGGCCGAAAATTTCCTGGCCTCACTGCCCAACTGCGGTCTGCCCCTATCGGCGGCCGAGCTGGTGGAAGAGGAACGGCCGGTTCTCCCTGCCCGAGACCGACGGCCAGGTGGCCAACCTCTGGTTTTTCCTGGAGGGTCGGGACGAGCTGAGGCAGCTAATCTCGGAAGATTTCAGGGAAGGACTGGTTTTCTCCCGGACCTCTTCCGCCCGGACCGAATTTCACTGGAAGCTGCGCCGGGCAATTAGCGCTTTCCTGGAAAGCGAAATGCTTGCTAAGTTCAGGGAGATCTCCCTAGTCGGTCTGCCAGATAGGACTGCCACCGAGCTCAGGAAAAAGGAAGCCGAGTATCTCCTGGATGAATTGGAATGGCTGCTAAAAAGATATGCCCCGCAGGCCAGTTTCGACCGCCAGGTAGCAGGAAACGCTCTGCGCCAAGTGATTGAGCGCTGGCCATCAACTTCTGAGCCTGAAGTGGTTTCTCTCTGGCGCCAGGAGCTCGAGACTTATGTGCTGGCTGATTCTTTTGATTTTGTCCTTCTGCCGGCTGAACGCCAGGCCCTGGTGGCCAGGCTGGTAAATATTGTTAAATCAGGGCAGGGGAATGAGGCTAGCATCCTTGAACTTTTGAAAAAGGTAATCCCCGGCCAAAGCTATGAAGAGGAAACTGCCAGGCGGGTGGCGGTGACCTTCTCTCTCCGCTTAAAAGAAGCCCGGGAAAAGGTGGCCGTGGAAAAAGCCGAGGCCAAAATCAGGCCGCTTCTCCCGGCCGAGGTTCGGGATGACGACCACTTCGTCCGGCGATTTCGGGGCTTGTGGTTTGAACTGGCTGATGACCTGGTGGTTATGCCAGAAAACCGCCCGGAAGGCCTGGCAACTGGCCTCGGGCCTGTCGGCCGGAAGCTTGAGTTCGAGCTAATAGACCAAAGCGGGCTGCCGCCGGCCCTGACCCAGCTTGACCATTACCTCTTTGTTTCCCAGCTGCAGTCTTTTGCCCTGGCCCTGGTTCTAACCTTTTTCATCATGCTGCTCATCAGGAAATCGTTGAAGCTGGGGCTGGTT
>JANLGB010000261.1:298-2407 GCA_024653405.1 Candidatus Saccharicenans sp. | reverse complement strand
CCGCTCAGGTCCAGGACCACCATGTCTTCTGGCTTCATCCGGTCATAGGCTACCCCGCTGGGCTTGATGGCCATCACCCCTTTCTCCCGGTCGACCTCGCTGACATTGCCAAAGGTCAGGATAACCAGGCCGTATTCGACCAGTTTCAGGTTGGCTTTCCAGACCCGTTGTTTGAGATCTTCGTACATCTCAGTTTTCCTTTTTCACTCCTTATTTATATATTCGCAATTGTGCTTCCGGCTGATGCCTCTCCAGTCGGCAATTCTTCCCGGTAGCCTTTCCTATGGCTTTCTCTACCCTGGCCTGCCAATTTTTCCATATGGGCCAATTGGTTTTCCCTTCTAAATGGTTAATCCTTATTTTTTATTCCCGGTTCTTGATTTGGCCACCTTCCTGGCCTTGTCCAACTGCCGGTCGCGGATGTCCAGCAAGTCCTTCATCAGGTGGTACAGGTGGCCATTCCAGGTCCTGGTGCCGAAGGCATCATGCAACTCCCGGTATAGCCGGTACAAATCCTGGTAAACGCGGTGATGTTCCGGTCGGGGTTTGAAACTCTCCGGCTTGACCCCACACATGGCTGCCTGGGCCTCTTCAAACCGGTCATAGCCACCGGCGGCCTTGCCGGCCACCACTGCTCCAGCCATAGCGGACCCCAGGGCACAGGTCTGGGAGGAGCGGGCCACCTTCATCTCCAGCCCGAAGATGTCAGCGTAGATCTGCATCACCAGGGGATTTTTCTCGGCGATGCCGCCGCAGTTGATCACTTCCTTTATTTCCACGCCGTATTCCTGGAAGCGCTTGATGATGGTCAGGGCTCCGAAAGCTGTGCCTTCAATCAGGGCCAGGTAAATCTCCTCCGGCCTAGTATGGAGTGTTTGCCCCAGCAGCAAACCGGTCAGCCTCTGGTCCACCAGGATGGTTCGGTTGCCGTTATTCCAGTCGAGGGCCAGCAGGCCGGACTCTCCTGGCAGGAGGGCAGCCGCCTTTCTGGTGAGCTCCTCGTGGCTGCCTTTCTTCGGCCCGACAATGTAGTTCACAAACCAATTGAAGATGTCGCCTACCGCCGATTGCCCGGCCTCCAGGCCATAATATCCCGGGAGAACCGAGCCGTCGACGATGCCACAGAGGCCCGGAATGTCGGCCAGGGGCTGGTCGTTGGGCCAAACGCAGATATCGCAGGTGCTGGTGCCGATAATTTTCACGAATTTCCCGGGTGCCACGCCCGCGCCGACGGCTCCCAGGTGAGCATCGAAGGCTCCGACCGCCACCGGGATACCAGGCTTGAGCCCGAGCATTTTGGCCCAGGAGCGCGTTAGATACCCGGCCACCTGGTCGGAGGTGTTTGTCTGGTCGTAAAGCCGGTCGCGGAGTTCTCCCAGCCTGGGGTCCAGCCGGCTCAGAAAATCCCTGGCCGGCAGTCCGCCCCAGTCGCGGTTAAACATAGCTTTGTGGCCGGCGGCACAGCGGCTTCTTTTCATCTTGGAAGGGGCCAGGTTGCCGGTGATGATGGCCGGCAGGAAATCAGCGCATTCCACCCAGGTGTAGGCAGCTTCAAAGACTTCGGGGTCGACCCGCCGGCAGTGAAGAATCTTGCTGAAGAACCATTCCGAGGAATAGACCCCGCCGCACTTGGCCAGGTATTCCGGGTGTTCCCGGGCAGCCAGGGCGGTGATTTCCTGGGCTTCAGCGAAAGCCGTGTGATCCTTCCACAGCCAGGCCTGGGCATTGAGGTTCTTTTTGAATTCCTGGTGAAAGGCCAGCGGTAATCCGTTCTCATCAACTGGCAGGGGAGTGGAACCGGTGGTGTCGAGGCCGATTCCGATCACCTGTTCCGGGGAAAAACCTTTTCTGGATTTTTTTGCCCGGCTCAAAACCTGGCGGACCACCTTGACCATTGATTCCAGATAATCGGCCGGGTTCTGCCTGGCCAGGTTGGGGTCCTTGGGGTCGAGCAATATTCCGGCTTGGCCCGAAGGATAATTGACCACGGCCGTGCTGATCTCCTGGCCGCTGGCCACGTCCACCACCAGCGCCCTGACCGAGTTGGTGCCGAAATCCAGACCCAGGCTGTAAGCTCTGGTTTTTGACCTCATCTTTCGCGCCTCCTCA
>JANLGB010000261.1:0-288 GCA_024653405.1 Candidatus Saccharicenans sp. | reverse complement strand
ATTCAGGCCCCTGCTTTTTAGAAAGTGAAATTTTTGTGCTGGCCGGCCTGGCTTCGCAGGAGTTTTTTGTTAGCAACAAAGTTCTTGACATCGCTTTCAGTTTCATTATATAAAATTTTTGTGTTAACGTTAACATTTAATTAAATTTTATTTTGCGAGTAGATGTTAACGTTAACGCACAGGAACAAAGGCGATGCCCAGCTCAAAAGAAAATGGCCCGGAGATGGTCGGCGGCCTGCGGCTCCAGCAATCGTGCCGGGGCCCGGTTTGTGCGGGCGGCCAGACGCA
>JANLGB010000260.1 GCA_024653405.1 Candidatus Saccharicenans sp. | reverse complement strand
TATAATTATATCCATTTATATAGCCTCTGTAAAGACACCGGACATACAAACGACCATCCTGGAGCAGGGTTTAAGCTCTCACTATTACCGACCAGTCTTTTGGCATTTTAGCTGTCAGAGAGGCCCGGACCTTCTTCCCCAGGCATATCTCCGGACCTGTTAGCTTTTTCCTGAGAGCTGACCTATCCCGGGCTCCGCCCCGGCTACCATGGTTTAAGGCCGGAAAGCCGGAGCTGTGTCCGGCCTGGTATTTCTAATTTTAAGAGCCGACGGCCCTTCGCTTTGAACCATCCCATTACTTCCTGGCCTTGCCAACGGGTCCCGATATAATTTAGTATGAACCTGGCCGCCAGGAGCCGGGACAACCCGGGGCATACTCAATATCCGCTAAATACCTACGGCCAGAAAGAGGTTTAAGCATTAATACTTCCGGCCCAGGAAGTGAGGGCGGGAAAGGAGATGAAATGTTTTCCAGGTTATTCCCCAGGCACAAGGTCCGGGCCGACCAGGCCGGTTTTATTCGCCGGGGCCTGGCTTTCGGGCTGGATGCTTTGATCATAGCCGTGCTGTCCTCCCTGGT
Organism: Candidatus Saccharicenans sp.; assembly: GCA_024653405.1. GTDB lineage: Bacteria > Acidobacteriota > Aminicenantia > Aminicenantales > Saccharicenantaceae > Saccharicenans. The sequence continues at coordinate 1,838 of JANLGB010000260.1, read as the reverse complement.
TTACACCGGCTATGCCGAGCTGAGAGCCAGGATCAGGCACGAACCATCGCCCGCTTCCAGGACCATTGAAGCCCTGGAAAAAGGCGGAGAAGCCAGCCTTACGCTGGAACCGGGATTACAGGTAGAACAGGATAAAAAGAAAGAATATCTTGACCTTCTCCAGGGAAGGATAACGGAAAAAGAATACCAGGAAGCCAAAGCCATGACCGTCAAAGAAATTGAAAAAAATTATGCCGGGGCCCTGGTTGGAGCCAGGATTGAGAAGGCCCGGGAGAGAACCTCAGACAAGAGCCGGAACAGAGCCGAAGATCTGGCCTATAAAGTTATTAAAGAATACATCATCACCCTGCTTTACTTTGTCCTGTTTTTCCGCTTCGGCGGGCAAACTCCGGGCAAGAGAGTCTTCCACTTGAAAGTGATCGACCTGGAAGGAAAACCCCGTCTCGGCTGGTACCAGTGCTTTGAGCGGGCTCACGGCTACGTCTGTTCCAGCCTGTTTGCTTCTCTCGGTTTCTGGCAGGTTCTCTGGGACCGGCACGGGCTGGCCATGCACGATAAGATAGCCGATACCACCGTTATCCGCCTGCCGAAAAAACCCCGGGTGAAAAATCAGCCACAGGAAAAATAATCAGAAAATAGAAGAGAAAATAAAAAAGTTCAATCCCTGAATCCGGCCTCAGGGGCAGAATTATTTCCCTTGACAAAGCAGCCCGACCAGCTTAATTTTTAATCAGTGGCTTTAATCAGAGCCGGTGTCCAGGAACCCAATTCTCCTAATTGCCAAAATATCTTTATATAATCCCATTTTCTTCAAGGAGGCGTCATGAAATTTACCAGCCCTTCCCAGGTCGAGGCCCTGGCCCAGATGAAAACCCATCCCTACCAGGCCACCAGTTTCTACCTAAACACCGATAAGAGTCATCAGCCCCTCAAGGCCATCCATGCCGCTTACAAGGGACTCCTGAACCAGGCCAGGCTGGAACTGGAAGGTAAAGAACTATCCCGGGAAGCCAGGAAATCCCTGCTGGATGACCTGGAAAAGATTTCCCAGTTCTGCACCAACCGCTTAAACGCCTGGAAATCGCCCGGGTTGGCCATCTTCTGCTGCTCGGCTCGAAATATCTGGCAGGAACTGGAGCTGCCGCATGGCCCGAGAAACCGGCTGATTCAGGATTTTGATTTTTATACCAGGCCGCTTTCGGCCATTCTGGAAAAGTTCAAGAAATTATGCGCTTTTCTGGTAAACCGACGGGAAGCTTGCTGGTATGAAACACACATGGCTGAGATCCGGTTGCTGGACAGACTGATCAGTGATGTCCCCAAGAAGGTCAAGAAAGGGGGGTTTGAAGGTTACGAATCAAAGAGGATTGAACGGCACATCGAGGCCCTACTCCTGGAGCACTTCAAGAAAGCTGCTCAGAAAACCTTTGATATCCTGAAGCAGAATCACTTTGACTGGCTGCTGGTTGGCTGCGATGACCAGTTCTATCCTCAGCTGGAGCCCCTTTTTCATTCTTACGTCAAGGGTAAGCTCAAAGGAAGGCTAAAGGCCAGGCCCGGAACTGAAGCCTCTCGGGTGCTGGAAGAATGTCTGGCCCTGGAAGAAAAGCTGAAAAAAGAAGAGGAAGAATACCTGGTGAAAAAGTTCGTAGCCGAACTGGAACGCGGCGGCCGAGCTGTCTCCGGCCTGGCCGACACCCTGCGCAAATTAAATTCCTTCGAAGTCCAGCACCTGCTCATCACCCACAACTTTTCCAAGCCCGGACGCGTCTGCCCCGGTTGCCACGGGCTATTCTGGAACGAAGAACTCTGCCCGACCTGCAAGGTCAAAACTGAAG
>JANLGB010000025.1:8528-17305 GCA_024653405.1 Candidatus Saccharicenans sp. | reverse complement strand
CCAGCTTCAGCAAATCCAACCTGAGGTCGAACAGATGATTCAGGGCAAAGGCCACCCCGGCCTCAACCGCGGCTGAGGAGGACATCCCGCCGCCGATGGGCACATTGCCGCCAAAGGCCAGGTCCAGTCCCCCGATGTTATAACCGGCCTTGAGAAACTGGTCCAGCACCCCCTGCAGATAATCCGGCCAGCGCCACTCTGACCGCTGCAGTTGGTCAAGGTCGGTAGCAAAATCCTGGTCAAAATCGAGCGAATAAAAATGGCAACGCCGGTCAGCTCGGGCGGCCACGGCCAAGACCAGGCAGCGGTCGGTAGCTCCGGGCAGGACAAAGCCCTCGTTATAATCAGTATGTTCGCCGATGAGATTGATTCTCCCCGGTGAAGCCAGCAGGAGGGGTTTCCGCTGGAATTTTTTCTCGAAGCTTTTTCTAACAGCTTCCACCAGCTTTTCCATCATGGGCACCTCAAAAGAAATATCAGGAAAAATTAGAAATATCAGCTTGCGGCCGAATTGTCAAAATTGATGGCCGGAAACAGCCGGTCGCTTCCGGGTTATCCCGGGCTGTCTCACATGGGCAGCAGATACCTCAGCCGCAGGACCTTTTCTGCCGGTTTCCTGAAGGGAGAAAAGCTGGTGTCGTTTGGGCCTCCGATGTCCAGGTCCGGGAACCACTGCCACCAGTACATCCCGGCCAGGTAGGGCCGGCCAGCCACCATGCGCAGAGCCGCCTCGTAACATTTGCGCTGGACCACCAGGTCCACCGGGCCTTCCTTCTGCCAGTCCCAGGGGCGCTGGGCCGCCCCCTGGACGCTGCGGTAACCGATTTCGGTGATCAGGACCGGCTTGCCCCATCTTTCCGAAAGTTCCTTGATGCGATTAAGAAGCCGCTTCCAGCCATAACAGAGGTCTGACACCGAGGGGTTGGTCTTGGAAGTCAGGACCGGGTAAAGGTCCTGTCCGATTAAATCCAGGGCATCCCAGAAAGTTACGGCTTCGGGCTTGCTTTCCACCTGGTCATCGGCATAGACCAGCGTCCCCGGAAAAACCTCCCGGATGGCGGCAATCACCTGGCGCCAGTCCTGGGCCCGGGCCACTGTCGCGTCCAGCTCGCAGCCAACACAGAATTGCTCGGTCCCGGTTTCGGCCGCTATCTGGGCGTAGTGGAGAATGAACTGGCGATAAGAGCTAAACCACTGCCCCCAGGCCGCTTCGTTGAAATGCAGGCCGATCTGGCCGCGCCAGTGGTGGGGGTCATTAAGCAAGTCGACATGGGGCTTAAGCATGACCTTGAGGCCAAGCTGGTGGGCATAATTAATCATGTGCCTGACCGAATCATCATTAGGCGTGTAGGCACTGTTATAATCGATGACCGTCGAATTAATATTGTCCTGGTAGGCAGTCACCAGCAGGCTGACCCACCGGGCATTGGTCTTTTTCAAGTTCTGGAGCGAAGTTTCAGCCTGCCAGCCGACATAGGCGTCTCGCGTATAGCCGGTGAAGGCAACTCCTTTCTGGAATTCCCGCAGGCTGCCACCCTGTTTAAGTCCGCTAAAGCCCGAAAATAAAACCAGACCGATAATCAGAGTCCCCGCCAGAAGCGATGAGAACGATTAGTCCTGGTGGTCATTGCTTATTACTTAGGTTTATATGTTAACAAATCTGGCCCTCCGGTTCAAAAAAGATAGCCGCCGGAGCCGGTCCTTAAATTTGACTTTAATCAGGCCGGGTGTTAAGTTATAAGCAGAATAAAAAGGAGCGTCTCATGAAAAAAACCATACCATTTTTGCTGGTCCTGGTTTTCGTCTTCTCGGCCGCCTGTGGCGTGGGCCTGCTCCCCTCCAAGGATTCGTGGTACGCCAAGCATTATTTCATAATGCATGACTTTGAAAGAGAAACTTACAAGAAACTAACCGACCAGGGACGACTCCATTTCCAGACTCTTTTCTGGGAAGCCCGCCAGCCAGTGGCCAAAGAAAATTTCGACACCAGAATTGCTTACATAGAACGGGTTTACAAGACTGAAAACAGGTCTCAGCCCTGGAATACCGACCGGGCCAGGGTTTACCTTTTAAACGGACCTCCGGCCTCCATCGATTACCGCCAGAACACCGACTGGGTCACCAACACCGTAAACCAGCCGGGAAGGTCCGGAACCCAGCAAATCTCTGACCGGAGCACCGAGGACATTCAGGCCAACACCGCTGAGATCTGGGTTTATCCTTATGACAAGTATTTCGTTTATTATATTTTTACTTTCTCGCCCCCGAATTCCTGGAAATTGAACCCCTCCACCTACCAGAACAATCAGTACCTTCAGGACTTAGAGAATCTCAATAAAGACCTGACTTTCGGCATAGTGGATAAAGAGGCCTACAAGGCCAAACTGGACGCTTTACCCCGTAAATAAGAAAAGCAGCGCTACGGGGATTCGAACCCCGGTTTGATGGCTGAGAACCACCCGTCCTAGGCCTCTAGACGATAGCGCCGCAAGGCATAAAAAATACCAAATTCCAGTCGGACTGTCAATCAGTTAAGGGGAACCGACGGGACTGGTTCCCGGGTCTGGGGCTGGCAGCAACCCCTGTGCCCCTCTCGCTCAGCCCCTCCGAGCCTGCAACAGCTTGGCTTGGGTTTCACCCCCGTTAAGCCGGTACAGCATGGGCAACGGTCGGTCCAGGTCCTCGCTGTACTCGGGCAGGTTTTCCCAGCGGTAATTCAGGACACAGGCATAATCAGAAAAATACTGCCAGCGCCGGCGGTTGAGGCCGGTAACCATATGGAAATGGTTGGCCGGCAGGCCCATCTTAACCAGGCTGGCCGGCAGCTGGTCGTAGGTGACAAAAGTGTGCGGCCAGGAATAGTCGGAGGCCCGGCAAACTTCCTCAGCCAGGAGAGGCGGCAGAGAGATGCTCTCAGCTTCCCCCTGGACCATGGTGAACAGGCCGCTCAGGTCGGAATAGGCCAGTCGCCCGGCCAGGCCCTTGATGCCGGCCGGGGAAAGATAACTCACCGAAAATCCCAGGCCCGGGAAATAATACTCAATGGCTTTGAACAGGAAAGCTTCCCTGGCATAATCGAGCGAGGCTGAACCCGAATTGTTGCCGTCAACAAACCCCCTCTCCAGCCAGGAGGAGCCCTCGTAGGGTTTCAGGTCAACCTTGAGCTCGGCCGCTTTCTTCCTGATTTCCCAGGGTTCATAGACCTTGCGTAAATCCATGAACAGCGTCGGCTGACCGCCGCTCAGATAGCAATAGCAGATCATGGTCAACAGGGCCTGGATATCGTTCTCGGTGGCGAAGGGTATGACCGGTTTTCTCCCGGTATGGTCTTCGCTGGAATTAAACAGGCTCTCGGCGATATCAGCTGTGGAAAGCGGCAGCCCGCGTCGGTCAGAGCCCCAGGCTAACTGGCTGGTCCAGCCCCCGCCGATGGCGTTCACCTCTTTCAGGTAATTCCTGATGATTAGGTAGAGAGCCAGGCCTTCGTCCAGCTTCTTTTTATCCTCGGCCGAAAGAGCCGGCGGCTGAACCCGGTCAAGCCCGGTCAGTAGCGCTTTCTTCGACTTGATGATTTCCTCAGTGTTGGTAAAAATCCGGTTGCGGAACTTGACGTTGACCACCCAGTCCCGCAGGGCCCTGAGTTCTTCCGGGTCATAGCCGCCCTTTTTCTGCAGCATGTCGGCAAATAGCTTCATCGACTCCCGGGTTGATTCCAGTCCGAAAAATTTCCTGGCGGCATGCACATGGTTGAGGGCGGTTTCCATCTGCATGGAATCAGTGTCAATGGCCACGTATCTTTTGCCCCGCAGAACCACCCTGGTCAGCATGGCATAGCCCAGGTCAACAATCTGCTCAGCCGTTTTCGCGTCAAACTCGGGTTCCAGGCCGGTTTCAGGCATGTTGCCGATGATCATCTGGCACAGTCGGCCGGTCTGGGCATAGGCCCCGACCAGGGCCTCTATTCCCACCACTCCCGGCTTGGGGGCATTATTGCCACCGACGCAGGCCAGAGGGGTGTCGGCCGGGAAATGGGCGGTTAGAGCCAGGGCCGATTTGCCCGGGAAAAACCAGGTATCGGGAACGATAAAAATGCCGGCCACCCCGGCTTCCTTCATTTCCTTGGCCCCGGAATCGGCCGTGCTCTCGGAATCCACCAGGTGAGAGCAGTAGAAGATGTTAGGAGCGCTGCCGTCTGGCAGGCGCAGCCGCCTGGCCAGCAACCTGGCCGTCATCCGGCCGATGTTAAAGGCCCTGGTCCTGGAGGTGTCATCAATCCGCAGGTCGCAGGGCACAAACACCCCCAGGGTGGGATTTCCGGGATTCCTTTTACCGATGAAAGGCATGGGTCCTCCTTTCAGGCTGAAGAATATATGAATGAATATTCATATGTTATCAAAGGTAGCTCCGGGTCAGGCTCGGAGCTCTCATCCTGGCCAGACCCCGCTCCGAACCGGGAAGTTTTTCTTATCTACCTTAACCTCAGCCCAGCTCTGGTCCGGTCTCTGGCCCGGCTTTCTCAGGCCAAGTCTACGCTTCCAACATCAGATATATTCAATGGTGGCCGGCGGCTTGGGGGTGATTTCATAAGCCACCCTGACCACCTCCGGTATTTCCCGGGTAATTCGGGCGGCCAGCCTGGTCAGGACATCCCAGGGAACGGGAGTCGGCTGGGCGGTCAGGGCATCCTGGCTTTCCACCGACCTGACGATGATGATGTGTCCAAATTTTCTTTTTCCCGCCTCCACCCCGGTGCCCATGTCGTTCATCAGGACGGCAAAAGCCTGGAAAGGCTGGAGCGGGGCCAGCTCTTCCTCCACTATCCGGGTGGCCTTGCGCACCAGCTCCACCCTCTCGGGCGTGACCTCGCCGATGATCCTGGTGGCCAGGGCCGGCCCCGGAAAAGGCATCCGTTTGAAAATCATTTCCGGCAGCCCCAGGGCCTTACCCACCTCCCGGACTTCATGCTTGAACAGCTCTTTCAGCGGTTCGATGATCTTGAAACCAAAACCTTTCTCCGGGTCTATGCCGATCTGCTCCAGGATGTTGTGCTGGGTTTTAATCCCTCCGCGGGTTTCGATGATGTCGGCAGCAATCGTCCCCTGAATCAAATACCGAGCTTTGCTCCGGAGAACCTCGCGGCCGAAAACCTTATAGAAGGCCTGGCGGAAAGCCTTCCTCTTGTCTTCCGGGTCGGTCTTGCCCTTGAGGGCTTGGAAGAATTCGTTCCGGGCATCAACTATTTGCAGGTCAATCCCCAGACGGGCGAAAGCCGTTTTCACCTCTTCTGGTTCTTTTTCTCTCATCAACCCGTGGTCGATAAAGATGGTTTGGAGCCGCTGCCCCAGAGCCCGGTGAGCCAGCAGGGTGGCCACCGAGCTGTCCACCCCACCCGACAGGGCTGAGATGGCTTTATTATTGCCCACAGTCTCCCTAATTTCTTCCACCTGGCATTCGATGAATTTTTTCACGTCCATTTTTTCCTCCGGTTCAAGGGTATTTAGATGATACAACAATCGTCAGAATCAAGTCCATAAAAAATTGAATTTTGAGACAATTTCCAGTTGATTTTTTTGTTAAAAAGTTGGATATTAGAACTAGAGATTTGAAAAGAGGAGGGCCTCCATCCAAGGCGTAAGACTTGCAGGAGAAGGACGCCCCCCGAGAGTCCTTCTCCCCTGCCCTCCTCGGGAGGATTTCCTAACCTTTTAGTCGACAGTTTGCGGAAAAAGTTGAAAAATATTTTCTGTATTTTTTCTGAGCGGCTGATTTAAAATCAATTCCTGGAATTTACCCGTTAAAGGAGAAGCCAATGAAAATATCTGCCCGGTTTTGTCCAGGCAAGCTCTTATTGCTTCTGCTGCTATTCAGCCTGCTGACCACCGCTCCCCTTCTGGCCAGTGGCCAGGCTAAGCAACCTCTCTACTACCAGAAAATCTCCGAGCTGACGGCCGCCATTGAAGCCGAGATTATTGCTATTAGAAGGGATATTCACGCCCACCCGGAGCTGGCCTTCCAGGAACACCGGACGGCCGCCCTGGTAGCTGACTATTTCCAGAAGCTGGGCCTGGAGGTCAGGACCGGGATTGGCGGCACCGGAGTCCTGGGGGTGCTCAAGGGTGGCCTGCCGGGGCCGGTCTTGGCCATGCGCGGCGACATGGATGCCCTGGCTATCACCGAGGAAACCGACCTGCCCTTTGCCTCCCGGGAAAAAGTGCTGGTGGGCGGCCGGGAAACCGGGCTGATGCATGCCTGCGGCCACGATATTCACACGGCCCTGCTGCTGGGGGTGGCTGCGGTCCTCAGCCGGATGAAGAGCCAGGTCCCCGGGACCATCCTGTTCGTGGCCCAGCCAGCCGAAGAATGGGGAGACGGAGCCCAGAAGATGCTCCAGGATGGAGTCTTCCGGGATTATAAGCCCGAAGCCATTTTTGCCTTTCACGTGGACGATACCCTCAAAGCCGGTTATGCCCATTATGTGCCCGGTTATGCCGGGGCTAACTGCGATACCTTCTTCCTGAGCATAAAGTCCGAGGGTGGCCACGGAGCTGACCCCGACCAGTGTGTCGACCCCATTGTGGTTGGCAGCCACGTCGTTCTGGCTCTTCAGGCTATGATCAGCCGGGAAATCGATGTCCACGACCATACGGTCATCACTGTGGGTTACTTTCACGCCGGTACCGCCACCAACATCATCCCGGAGAAGGCCGAGCTCAGAGCCACCGTCCGAAGTTATGGGGATGAGCAGAGAACCCGACTCAAAGAAAAAATCACCCGGACGATAGCCGGAATCTGCCAGTCGCATGGAGCACCCTACGAGCTGGATTACCAGTTTGGAACTCCGGCCCTCTACAACCATCCAGAGCTCCTGGCAGCCATCCTGCCCACGGCCGCCCTGGTCCTGGGCGGAAAGGACCGCTTGATTGAAGACCGGCCGGAAATGGGCGGCGAGGATTTCAGCTATTTCGCCCGGGAAATTCCCGGAGTGATGCTGTCGCTGGGAGTGGTGCCGCCCCACCTGGAAAAAACTGCTGTTCACTCCCCCACCTTCATCGCCGACGAGAAAGCCATCGGAATTGGTATCAGGTTGATGTCAGCCATCTTGATGGACTATGCCCGTAAGCCATCCGGGCAGAGAGTCAGCGGCTTCAAAAAATAACCGACCCGGGGATATCTAACAATAATTCGCCGTCCAGAATAAGCCAGGTTTCTGCCTGAAAACCTCTCTGGCCTCTTCCTAAAAAAAAGAATCTGCAACTGGCCGAAGGTCAATCACCTCAACGACCCGGGACCTTCACTCAGAGCCCGGCTGAACTTCTCTGGCCACCGTTAGAACTTCAGCTGGCCTGAAGAATTTATAACAGCTTAAAAACCCCAAACTGGTAGGACCGGCCAGCCGTTGCGGCCGATATATAAATTGATAAAAAACGGCACTGATGGTAAATTGATTAACATCGGCGATGAAACTGCTCAAGCTCAACATTTCGGGTATCCGGGGGCTGGTGGGCCAGACCATAACCCCGGAGCTGGTCATCGATTTTGCTTCGGCCTTCGGCTCGATGCTACCAGCCGGACCGGTCCTGGTGGGCCGGGACAGCCGCCGCTCGGGGCCAATGGTCCAGGAAGCGGTGAGGTCGGCTCTTCTTTCAACCGGCCACGAGGTCATCAACCTCGGGGTCTGCCCCACTCCCATCATCCAGTTCCTGGTAAGACAGCATCGGGCAGTCGGGGCAGTGTCCATCAGCGCTGGCCACAACCCGGCCGAATGGAACGCCCTGAATTTTATCAACAGTCAGGGTACCTATCTTAATGAATTTCAGGGGTCGGAACTCCTTGATATTTATCACCTGGGTCGTTTCGCCCACCAGAAATTGAAAAAGTCACCCGCGGTGGTGGCCGAAGTAAACCCGGAAGAAGTCTATTTCTCCTGGCTTAAGACTGCACTCAGAACCACCGAAATCAGCCGGGCCCGGTTCAAGGTAGTGGTCGACCCCTGCAACGGGGCCGGGGCCAGACTGGCAAATAAATTCTTCGCCGCTCTGGGCTGCGAGCTGTTGGCCATCAATAACGAGCCCAGCGGCTATTTTCCGCACGACCCCGAACCGCGACCGAGAAATGCCGGCGAAGTGGCTTCCCTGGTCCGGGCCACCGGGGCCAACCTTGGTTTTCTCCTCAACAGCGATGTCAGCCGGGTGTCGTTGGTAACCGAGACCGGGGAAACTCTGTCGGAAGAATATACTCTGCCCGTTCTGGCTGGATATTATCTGGAACGTCAACCCGGGGCCGTGGTTACCAGCCTGTCCACATCCAGGATGATAGAAGAAGTGGCTGGCCGCTTCCGGGTCCCGGTCATAAGAACCAGGGTCGGCCAATCGGCCCTGATTCAGACCATGCTCCAGGAAGGAGCAACCCTGGCCGGGGAGGGCAGCGGCGGCCTGGCCCTGGCCGCTTTCCAGCCGGCTTTCGATGGCTTTGTGGTCATGGGACTTATCCTGGAACAGATGGCCATTAGGCAGAAAAAATTATCGGAGCTGGTAAAAACCCTGCCCCGCTATCACATCGTCAAGGATAAAATTATCTGCCCGCCTCACCGGCTGCATTCTCTAGTAGCTGAAACTAGGAAGCTCTACCCGCGGGCTGAAGTAAACTCGCTGGACGGGTTGCACTTCACCCTGAAGGATACCTGGGTGCATGTCCGGGCTTCCAGCACCGAGCCTCTCATCCGCATCATTGCCGAGAGCGCTTCGGCCGCCAGGGCCCAGCTCGAAGTGGACAAGGTG
>JANLGB010000025.1:8241-8518 GCA_024653405.1 Candidatus Saccharicenans sp. | reverse complement strand
TTAAACCGCCTTCTCGGGTAAAAAAAATGAAGAAGAGATTTCCCTTAAAAGTCAGCATCTCCGGGGTCAGGGGAGTTATCGGGGAAAGCCTGACGCCGCAGATTGCCGCCCGGTTCGCCTCGGCTTTTGGCACCTACCTCGGCCAGGGACCGGTGCTCGTTGGCCAGGACACGCGGCCCTCGGGCACCATGCTGAAAAAGGCGGTGCTGAGCGGTCTGCTGGCCACTGGCTGCCAGCCGGTTGAAGTGGGCGTTTTGCCCATCCCGACCATTCTTTT
>JANLGB010000025.1:0-8181 GCA_024653405.1 Candidatus Saccharicenans sp. | reverse complement strand
GTCGTCCAGGAAAAAAACGCCGGCGAGCTTCACCTGAAAAGAATTCTTTCCCGCCTCAAGGTCAATTCCATCCGCCGCCGGAGATTCCGGGTTGTGGCTGACTGTGCTAACGGAGCTGGCGCCACCCTGCTGCCGCAGTTGCTGCAGGAGCTGGGTTGCGAGAGCCTGCTCCTCAATACCAGCCTGAGCGGCCAGTTTGCCCACCAGTCGGAGCCGGTGCCGGAAAACCTGGGAGAACTCTGCCGCCGGGTAAAAGAATTCCAGGCCGACCTGGGCCTGGCCCAGGACGCCGATGCCGACCGACTGGCCCTGGTCGATGAAAAAGGCCGACCCCTGGGCGAAGACCTGACCCTGGCTCTGGCTGTGCAACATGTGCTGAAGAAGAAAAGGGGTCCAGTAGCCGTCAATCTGTCGGCCTCCATGGCCATTGATGAGCTGGCCGCCAGCTTCCGGGTTCCAGTTATCAGAACTAAAATTGGTGAAATCAACGTGGTCGAGGCCCTGCTGGAACAGGGGGCGGTCATCGGGGGCGAGGGCAACGGCGGGGTTATCTGGCCAGAAATTCATCCCGGCCGCGATTCCCTGACAGCTACCGGCCTGGTGCTGGAAATGCTGGCCGAAAGTTCCGAGCCGCTTTCGGCCCTGGCGGCGGCCTTCAAGACATACCACCTGGTTAAGGACAAAATGGACTGCCCGGCCGAGCTGGCTTTCAGGGCGGTGGTAGAATTGAGGCATCGCTACCAGGGAGAAAACATCTCCACCCTGGACGGGCTCAAAATCAGCTGGCCCGACTCCTGGGTCCACATCAGGCCGTCAAACACTGAGCCCATTATCCGGCTGTTAGCCGAATCCCGCTCGGTCGGTCGCAGCCGCCGGCTGATCGAAAATTTCAAAAAAGAAATCAAAAAGATTATCCGGCAGCTTTCTTGAAATAAAAAATTCAGGGCCGGTTTGGGGGCCATAAAATAAAAGGAAAGAGCAGCAGTTATGGAAAAAAGAAAAACCTTCGGGGCACAAAAAATATGCATGTTGGCAGCCGGGATCCTGCTCACTGTCCTGGCCGCGGCTATGGTCATTCAGCCACAGGAAGGTCCGGCTCTCTGGCTTAATGGTTATAAAGAGACTGTCGAGAGTCAGAAGCTTTACTACCACTCGCCCTACCCGGGTCAGCTGCCGGCCCTGCTGGTGCGGGCCAGCGATGGCACCATGAAGGCCGTCTGGAAGACGGACATTGTTCCTGGGGATTTCAGGGCAAATGACGCCGTTTTCGTTTTCCTGGGCGGACTGGCCACGGCCAAGGGCAGCCATCGCTTCTATCTCACGGTTAACGGCGCCAGCCGGCTGGAATTTACCACCTCCGACAATTCTTCTCGGAAAGAATGGACGGTGCGCCAACCAGAGGGCCTGGAACTTTCTTTTCGCACAGCTTTGGTGGATCAGTTCGACGAGCTGTTTGGGTATTTTTTCCTAAAAGTGCCGCGGCGCTTCCTTCAACCCGGCCAACCCCTGACCCTGGAACTTACGGCCGAGAAGGGCGGAAGTTCCGATTGGGTCATGGTCTTCGAACAGCGGCTGTCTTCCTGGGTCAGGTTGAAAGCCCTGCCGGCTTTGCTTACCACCCGCCCGCCACGCCAGCCGCTTCTCCTGGAAATAAGCAATTTCGGGCCGCCGGTTGCAGTTCGGGTTAAAGCCGGACCGAAGCTCGAAGTAAGGAAAACCCTGGCCACCGGCTACAACCAGCTTTACCTGGAGGTAGAGCCTGTCAGTCAGCCGCAAGAAATTGAAGCTGTGGTTTACCGGGGCAGAGAAAAATTATTCACAGCCCGGGCCGTGCAGAAACCTGTCCGCCCGCTGGAGCTGTGGCTCCTGCCCCACTCCCACCTTGACATCGGCTACTCCGATTACCAGGAAGAGGTGGAAAGAAAACAATGGCAGAACATAGACACCGCCATTGAGCTGGCCGAAAAATCGCAGTCCCTGCCGCCCGAAGCCCGGTTCAAATGGAATGTGGAGCAGCTCTGGCCGGTGGAAACTTTCCTCAGACAGAAGGGCGAAGAGGGTAAACAAAAACTATTGCGGGCGGTAAAAAACGGCTGGCTCGGTTTGCAGGCCACCCTGGCCAACGAATTGACCGGTCTCTGCCACCCGGAAGAATTGCTGGAGCTGACGGCCTTCGCCCGGAAGCTGGAAACGGAAGGTTTTCCGCCGATAACCTCGGTCATGATCACCGACATTCCGAGCTACAGCTGGTCGCTTGTTCCGGCCCTGGCTCTGGCCGGAGTCCGCTATTTTTCCAGCGGGCCCAACTATATGCCCACCCTGCCTGACGGTGGAGACCGGGTCGGCTGGGCCCTTAAGACCTGGGCTGACCGGCCCTTTTACTGGGTATCTCCCTCGGGCCAGAACAAGGTGCTTTTCTGGATGGCCGGTCGCGGCTATTCCTGGTTTCATGGCTTGAACCTGGGCAACTTCCGGGTTGAGCGGAAAAGGGAAATCCTGGAATACGTGGAAGAACTGGAAAAAAAGAATTACCCCTACTCGCTGGTCCAGGTGCGCTACACGGTCGGAGGCGACAACGGGCCGCCCGACCCTGACCTCAGCCGCCAGGTGGCCGACTGGAACCAGGAATTTTTGAGCCCGCGGCTGGTAATAGCTACCAGCGAACAACTTTTCCAGGAGCTGGAAAAAAGGCATGGCCAGGAAATACCGGCCGTCCGCGGAGATTTTTCTGGCTACTGGGAAGACGGGGCCGCCTCGACCGCCAGAGAAACAGCCTGGAACCGTAACCTGAGCGAACGCCTGCTGCAGCTGGAAATGTTGTACTCGCTTCTGGCCCCGGAAGAATTCATCAACCGCGCGGCTGATTTCTATGAAGCCTGGCGCCAGGTGGTCTTATTCCACGAACACACCTGGGGAGCTCACGACAGCGTTTCTAATCCTGATGGGGAGAATGCCGTCCGGCAATGGGAATATAAAAAGGCCATCCTGGAAAAAGGACTGGCCCTGGCCGGGGAACTGGAAAATGACCTGAAGATGAAGGTGGGAATAGCCGCCGACAAGAAAAAAGCCTCTCAGGTGCTACTCGATATTATTAACACCACTTCTTTGAGCCGCTCGGAAACAGTCTTCATCCCGGCTGACCTGTCAGCCGGTCTGGACCTGGCCCTCGATGAAAACGACCGGGCCATTCCTTCCCAGAGACTGGCCGACGGTTCGCTGGCCGTGGCCATCAGCCAGCTGGCTCCTTTCTCCAGCCGGCGGATCAGGTTAACAACCGGTAGCAGCTGGCCTGGGGGCCAGGCCCGGGCTAAAGAAAATTACCTGGAGAATGATTGGCTGAGCCTCGAGCTTGACCCGGAAACCGGGGCTGTCCGCAGCCTGGTCTTCAAGCCGGCCGGGAACTTAGAACTGGTGGAGACCGGAAAATTCTCCGGACTCAACGCTTACCTTTATGTCCCGGGCACTGACCCCACCCGGGCCCAGTCGGCCCGGGTTAAACAGATATCGGTCCTGGAACCGGGTCCCCTGGTGGCCTCCCTGGCGCTGGAGCTCGAAGCTCCGGGCTGCCGCAGCCTGAAAACCATCATCAGGCTGAGCGGACTGGAAGGGCGGATAGATTTCCTTAATCGCCTGGACAAATTAAAAGTCAGAGAAAAAGAGGGCGTCCACCTGGCTTTTCCTTTCAGGTTACCGCAAGCTGAAGTCCGGCTGGACCTGGGTTGGGCTACGGCCAATCCATTCTTTGAAGAAATCCCGGGAGCCTGCCTGGACTTCTTCTCGGTGCAGAAGGCAGTCAGCCTCAGTCGCCCGGAGGTCAGCCTGACCTGGGTTACGCCCGACGTCCCGCTGGTCGAAATCGGAGACCTGACCGATGAAAGAAGAGCCGGTGGTTTCCCCCGGGTTTGGAAAAAAGAGCTTCTTCCTTCGACCACCCTCATTTCTTATGCTCTGAATAATTACTGGCACACCAACTATAAAGCTGACCAGGAAGGTGAAATTGAGCTTCGCTACACTCTTTTCCTCAACCTGAACCCGGAACCGGCGCTGCTCAAGCTCCAGGCCTTGAGAGCCTGCCAGCCGCTGGCTGTCTTCCCGGTCGAGGCAAGCCGGATTCCGCTGGAACCGTTTCTCAAGGTGGAGCCAGAAAGAGTGGTGGTGACCAGGCTGAAGGCCGCGCCCGGAGCTACACCCGGAAAGCCGTCCTGGATTATCAGGTTATACAACCCTTCGGGCCAGCCAGAACAGGTCAGCTGGAAGGGACTGCTCAGCCTCGGTCGCAAAATATACCTGTCCAACCTGAAAGAAGAAAAGCTGGCTCCGGTCAGTCTGCCACTGACGCTTCTCCCCTGGTCAACGGTAACGCTGAGATTGGAATAAAGGTTTATAATATATCCGATAAATTCCGAAACTCAGGAGGTCACTATGAAAAAGAGCCGTCGGCTTGGCATCCTGAACGGCCTGATATTTTTCTTGATAACCAGCCTCTTCTTATCGGCTGCCGCCCAGCCCGGGGGCCAGGGTCAACCGCTGAACCGGAGCCGGATGCTGATGCTCCCGGAAACTCAGCTCCTCCTGACTGACTGGTTTCTCCAGTCTTCGGCCCGGCTTAAAACCGACGGGGCGGCTCTCTCCCGACCAGGAATCATGACCGACCGCTGGTACCCGGCCCGGGTGCCATCAACGGTACTGGGCACCCTGGTGGAAAATAATATCTACGGCGATGTCTTTTTTGGGAAAAATCTGGAGAAAATCAAGGCTGAAGATTTCCAGACCTCCTGGTGGTACCGGACCGAGT
Organism: Candidatus Saccharicenans sp.; assembly: GCA_024653405.1. GTDB lineage: Bacteria > Acidobacteriota > Aminicenantia > Aminicenantales > Saccharicenantaceae > Saccharicenans. The sequence goes on along the minus strand of JANLGB010000025.1, from coordinate 3,386 downwards.
TTTTGCTGCCGGCTTATCCGGGTCGCAACCGGACCTTCCTGGAGCTGGACGGGGTAAATTACCGGGCCAATATCTGGTTAAACGGGCAGAAGGTGGCGGAAGCCGCCGAAATCTATGGTCCCTTCCGGCGTTTCAGCCTGGACATTACCAACCTGGCCCGGGCGGGCGAAAGAAACGTCCTGGCCATAGAAGTTATTCCGCCGGCCAAGGGCGACCCGACCATCGGTTTCGTTGACTGGAACCCAGCTCCCGCCGACAACAACCTGGGTCTGTGGCGGCCGGTAAGAATCAGGCAGACCGGCGAGGTCAGCCTGGAGATTCCTTTTGTTCAAACCAGCCTGAATACGACCAGCCTGAAGGAAGCCCGGCTGACCATCTCGGTTGAAGTCAAAAATCATTCCGAGAAACCGGTGAGCGGTATCCTGGAGGTGGAGCTGGAAAATATCAGACTATCCAGAGAAGTCAAACTCGAGCCAAAAGAGCTGCAGAAAGTGGTCCTCAACCCCGAGACCAATAAAGAACTGATCATCAACAATCCCCGAGTCTGGTGGACCCATGACCTGGGCCGGCCGGAGCTTTACCTCCTGTCGATGGCTTTCAGGCTCAAAGGTCCGGGCGGGAAAGAAAAGGCAGCCGCCCAGCAGGCCGAACCGGAAAAAGCTCAGAAACAACCAACCCGGGACAAAGAGCAGGCCAAAGATAAAGAAAAGGAACAGGAGCGGATGAGAATCCCGACTCCCTTCAGAGCCCTGGCCCAGGTCTCCGACTGGCGGGTGCTGCGCTTCGGCATCCGCGAGATCAAGGACTACCTCAACGAGCAGGGACATCGGGGGTATATGCTGAACGGCAAGAAGATTTTAATCCGGGGTGGAGGCTGGACTGACGATATTTTTCTTAATAACAGGCTCAAGAAACTCCGAGCCGAGCTGATGTACGCCCGGCACCTGAACCTCAACGCCTTGAGGCTGGAGGGTTTCTGGGGAACCGGGGAAGAACTTTATCACCTGTGCGACGAACTGGGTCTGCTGCTGATGGTCGGCTGGAGCTGTCACTGGGAATGGGAAAATTATCTCGGCAAGCCGGCTGACCCTAGGTATGGCGGGATACTAACCCCCGAGGATATGTCCCTGGTAGCCGCTTCCTTCCGTGACCAGGTACGCTGGCTGCGCAACCACCCCAGCATTTTTGTCTGGGCCCTGGCCAGCGATTTGGTACCTAAGCCGGAGCTGGAAAGAGAATACCATAAAATCCTGGCCGAGGATGACCCGACCCGACCCTTCCTGAATTCTACTGGGACCAAGGTCAGCGAGGTCAGCGGCAAATCGGGCGTCAAGATGAACGGCCCTTACGACTGGGTGCCGCCCAATTACTGGTTTGTGGACAAGAAGAACGGCGGAGCCTTCGGCTTCAACACCGAAACCGGCCCGGGGCCCCAGGTACCAGTGCTGGAGAGTCTGAAGAAGATGCTCCCGGAAGAAGCCTTGTGGCCGCCGAACGACTACTGGGATTTCCACTGCTCGCGGGGGATGTTCAAATCACTCGACAGGTATAATGAAGCCCTGCGGGAGCGCCTGGGCTGGCCCGGCCATGTGGCCGAGTACTGCGACAAGGCCCAGTTCATGAATTATGAAGCCATGCGGGGCATGTTTGAAGCTTTTGTCGCCCGCCGGCCTCTGGCCACCGGAATCATTCAGTGGATGTACAATTCGGCCTGGCCCAAGCTCTGGTGGCAGCTTTACGATTATTACCTGATGCCAACCGGCGCCTTTTACGGAGCCAGGAAAGCCAACACTCCGGTCCATCTGATTTATGATTATGAAACCAGGGAAATAATCGCCTCCAACCTGTCCTCGGTTAAAGCCGAAAAACTGAAAGCCTTAGTCCGGGTGTTTGATCTTGAACTCAAAGAAAAATTCAGGCAGGAATTCCCGCTGGAGCTGGAAGCGGAGAGCAAAACAGTGCTGACCAGCTTGCCTGATATTCCCGACCTGACCGCTGTCTATTTCCTGGACCTCAGAATCCTCGGGCCCAAGCAAGCGCTTGAAGACCAGAATTTCTATGTGCTCAGCCGGGAACCAGATGTTCTCGACTTCGAGAAGACCACCTGGTATGTAACCCCGGTTAAAAAATACGCCGACCTGAAAGCCCTGAATAACCTGCCTGAAATCCAGGTAAGATACCGCTGGAAAGTAGAGGGCAAGGACCTTATCAGACATCTGACCATAGAGCTGGAAAATCCCACCCGCCAGCTGGCCTTTAACCTGGAAATCCAGGTGCTCAAGAAGCTGCGGCAGAAATCGGTCCTGCCCATTTTCCTGGAAGATAACTATTTTTCTCTCCTGCCAGGAGAAAGGCGCACGATAAAAGGTTATTTCTTCGGCGAGGACCTGGAAGGCGACGAGCTGGAAATAAAAGTTCGGGGCTGGAAGGTCAAAGCCCTGGAAGTGAAGAAACTCTAATCAGCTTTTTTTGCCGGCCGGGACCAGTGGCTAAAGCTGGCTGTCCGGCCGGGAGAGGCTGGAGAAAATCTGCTTGGTTAGAAAGCTCAGGGTCCAGGAATTTTCTGTTGCGGCTGGAAAAGACTCTTGGGATAAGGAAGTCAGCACCCACTTCAAGCTTTTCCTGGAAAGGCAGCAGAGTTATTTCTTCTTCAGGGAATTAACCAGTTCTCTCAGCTTTTCCTGGGCGGGATTGAGGCTCAGTGATTTTTCCCAGACGGATAGGGCCTTTTCCTTCTCCCCCAGCTGGTAATAGCAGCTTCCAAGGTAGTTGAGGATTTCCAGGGTAACCCCGAAGCGGTTGAGGTACTGCTCATAATAGACCGCGGCCCGGGCCGGCTGGTTCAGCGAATGATAGGCCCGGCCCAGTAACGAAACCATTTCGGCCGGAGACTCCGGCTGGTCATAAACCGAGAGTAATTCCACCACCTGTTGGAACTGACCGTCCCGGAAGAGAGCTTCGGCCAGGGCCAGGGCCGAGGCCGGCCCCGGGTTGAGGGAATGAGCTTGGCTCAGGCGTTTCAGGGCTTCCTGGTTATTCCCGGTATTTAAGCTCTGGATTCCGGTGGCCAGCAGCTCGTCGGCTTCGGTCAGTTGGCCCCGAGAAGCCAGGATCGGGCTGGCGATGGCACCCAGGCCGGAAACTTCCAGCTCGGCCCGGCGGCTGTCCCGGACTTCTCCCCCGATAACCAGGTCGGCAGTGAGGGTATAGTAACCAGGCTTACAGGAAGAAAGAGGCAGGGATTCAACCACGAAAGGATCGGTGGGCAGGTCAGAGAGAGATTTGTCCCGGGACTGAACCGTCTGGTTATCCGTCAGCAACGAAATTTTCAGGCTGGCTTTTTTCTTCAATTCTTCATTCAATCCACTCACCTGGAGGCCCACCAC
>JANLGB010000259.1:1880-2472 GCA_024653405.1 Candidatus Saccharicenans sp. | reverse complement strand
ACGGGCATCACCGCTGACCCGCCGGCGCCAGATGTTCAGGTATTCTTCTCCCACGCTGCCCGGATACAGGTTGAGATGGACAAAATGCACCTTGCCCCAATCCCAGGAATAATGCTGGCCGTCAGCCGAAATGCCCCTCACTCCCGGCCGGAGGCGGTTGCGGCTCCTGAGGTTGGCCCTGACCAGACCGCCGGAAGAGCCATCGTTCTCGCCGAAGCCTTCATAGACCGGATAGGCCAGGAGCTGGTCTCCCTTGAGCCCGAAATCAGCCACGTACTCCTGCCAGAATTTTTCAACTTCGGAAGAATTCCCGTCGTCGACGATATCGCCCAGGACAACCACCCCTCGGGGTGTATTAACCTTTCCCTTTAGACCCAGTTCTTCCGGCAGGTTTTGGCCGGCCACGGCATTCATGGCCATGACCATTTCCCGGTTAATCTTTCTGGCGTTCATGGAGCCCCCGTAGTGGAGGTCGGCCACCACCAGGAAAGTTATCAGGTCGTCATCGGGCTGGTCCTGCACCCGGAAGGTCCAGACCTCACCCGGCGAGGCCGGGAGCGAGCCGTTCCTGGTGTCAACCCGCCAGTAATAA
>JANLGB010000259.1:0-1870 GCA_024653405.1 Candidatus Saccharicenans sp. | reverse complement strand
AGTGAGCCCGGGTTTCAAGTCTCTGACCACAGGTTTGGCTTTCTCCAGCTTTTTCGGGTCCTGGCTGAAATAAACGTCCTGGGAGGTGACCCAGGGGCCAGGAGTCCAGCTCAGGCGATTCAGCTCCCGGCTGACACTGCCGTGCTGGTGGTGAGGGACGGGATTCCTGGCCTGCCCCTTATCCACCGAAAACCGCCTGACTATACCGGCTTGCAACAACTGTCCCCTGCTGTCAAGCTGGTCCACCCGCCAGAAATAGGCCTGCCCTGGTTTCAGGTCAGAAACATCGTAGCTGGTAACGGCGGAAGCGAAAGTTCCCTTCAGGGCTTTCTTCCCGGCCTTTTCCACCTCTTCTCTCTGGCTGGAGAAATAGACGGCAAAGGAAGCGGCTTTTTCATCTCCTTTCTGCCATTTCAAGGAAACGGACAGAGCGGTAACGATTTCACCTTCCTCGGGATAAACCGGAATCGCCTCCTTTCTCCCGGCCAGGTTCCAGATTTCCAGCGGGCTGTAAGCCGCATCCAGCAATTCCAGGGTGGCCAGGAAGCCGTTGAAGGGATCTACCGGGAGCGGCCAGCGCTCAGCGGTTTCTCCCCCGAGATAAAAATACTTATCCGGTTTTATGGCCAGCGTGGCCCGGGCTTCGGCTTTCAACCAACCATCCACGTAAGCCCGGATGGTTTTGCCGTCGTAGACGAAGGCCACGAGATGCCAGACCCCGGGCTCGGGGTAACCATTACGATAGCCGAGTTTGACCCGGTCCGAATGATAAAAAGCGGCCTCCAGCCCATTGCCAATTCCAAAAATGGCACCTGCCCCCGGCTGTTGGGACCAGGTCAGGATGGTGCTCTTCTGGGCCAGCTCAGGAATGAAGGCCCTGACCAGTAGGGTGAACGGCTGCCGACCGTTCAGGCTGGCCGGCGGGGGAAAAGTAGACCGCAACAAGACATCCACGGCGGTCAGGTTGACCGCCTTCTGGTTCTTGACGATTTCCACCGTCGGCTGCGTCCGGAAAACCGGGATGAAATTCCCGCCCAGCGTTCCCAGGTTTCGCCAGCTGGCCAGGCCTCCCTCGGGTAGAACCGAGGCATCGAGATAGATCAACTTCCTGGGGGCGGCCAGAAGCCCCGGAACAATGAAAATGATTATTGCCAGAAAGGTGAATGCGAATGATACCAGTTTTTTCACCCCTGCCTCCTTACAGGAGTTTCAACTTTTAATAGGATATAAAATTCCGGGGTTCCGGGCAATCAGGAATTTTCTTCCAGCACAGGGCGCAAGGCCAGGTTTAAGGAGAGCAGTTCTTCCAAAAGTCGTTACCTGGCCGACACCAGGACGCTTAAAGTGTAGAGGAGGCTGGTCGTCAGCCAGGCCAGTGAGCGGCCGGGGCAGTTTCTGTTTACTGGACCCGGAGCCACCCCACTGCCCTCGCCGTCAAACAGGTCACGACCAGAAACACTGATGCCGCGGCAGTGACTCACCCGACTCAGACGGTTGGCGACAAGCAGACCAAATAAGTCGGAGAATTCTTCCGGCCCGAGTGCCGATAGTCTCGGGACGGTTCTTGGCCGAACTCAGGAATTATTAAATCGAAGACGACCTAGCTCGCTCTTTAATTATCCAGCTCGTTCTCAAGGTCTCAGGGATAATGGTTTCGGCCGGGTCAAAAAAAGGGGGCAGCCGCCTGGCTGCCCCTTACCAATCCAATTATTTGCAGGGTGGCTCTTCAGCCTGAAACACATAATCCTTAAACGATACCCGGTTAAAAATACTGTAGACAATCGGAATGATGAACAGGGTCAGCAGGGTGGTGGCGGTCAGGCCACCGACCACGGCCACGGCCATCGGCGAACGGAATTCGGCACCCGAA
>JANLGB010000258.1 GCA_024653405.1 Candidatus Saccharicenans sp. | reverse complement strand
CAGGGTTCTCTCGGCCGCCTCGATGGTATTCATCAACAGCATGGTCACGGTCATCGGGCCCACTCCGCCGGGCACCGGGGTGATGGCTTCGGCTTTTTCCTTGATGGCTTCAAAATCACAGTCACCAACCAGCCGGAAACCCTTGGGCGAGTTGGGGTCGGGCACCCGGTTGACCCCGACGTCGATGACCACGCAGCCTTCCCTGACCATGTCGGCGGTGATGGCCCGGGGCGCGCCCATGGCTGCCACCAGGATATCTGCTTGCAGAGTGAATTTTTTCAGGTCCGGGGTGCCAGTGTGACAGACGGTAACCGTGGCGTTGGCTCCCGGTTTTTTCTGCATCAACATGGCCACCAGGGGCTTGCCGACGATGTTGCTTCGGCCGCAAACCACCACATGCTTTCCTTCCGGACTGTAGCCGCTGCGCACCAGCATCTGCTGGACACCGTAGGGAGTACAGGGTAAGGGGCAGGGTTCACCCCGCAGCAGCTTGCCCACGTTTATCGGATGGAAACCGTCCACATCTTTTTCAGGCGAGATAAAGTTAATAACCTTGTCCGGGTTGACCCACTTGGGCAGCGGCAGCTGCACCAGCACTCCGTGAAACCTCGGGTCGCGGTTGAGTCGGTCAACGGTCTTTAAGATTTCTTCTTCGGTGGATTCAGCCGGCAGACGAACCGTCTCTTCAAAAATCCCCACTTCTTCCGCTCCTTTGGCCTTGGCCGTGACATAGGAAACCGAGGCCGGGTCTTCGCCCACCAGGATAACGCCCAGGCCCGGGATGAGGCCCTTTTCTTGCAACCGGGCCGTCCTTTGCTTCAATTCTTCTCTTATAGAAGCGGCTACTTCTTTGCCGGAAATAATCTTGGCTGGCATGCTTTCCTCCCTCAAAAATATTGCCCGAATAAATTAGCCAAATTTTCCCCGGTAGTCAACGAAATTATTCTTTCAGGTTAAGACATGGTATCCAGGGTGAGAATAATACCTGAAGGCGGGAGAGCGGCCGCCCGTCTCTTATGAGAGCCACCGGTCCGGCTCTTTAACAGCAACCCCAGACCTGAAAACCCCATTACTCCTGGCAAAAATGGTTTCCTGCTTTTTACCCAACCTATAGCTTTTGTTCCATTATAACTGCTTCCCGCGAATCAACCATAATCAGGTAGTCCCGGGACTTTTTAGCCCTGAGCAAAGCCCGGTCGGCCCGGGCATAACACTGGAACAGGTCCCGGGTTTCCGGCCCAAATAGGACGCAGCCCACGGAAAAAGTGATGGGCCATTCAATACCCTGGGTGACCGCCTGGAATTCGTTTTTTAATTTGACGAATATATTCAAGATGTCCGCTTCGTCCTTAACTTCCGGGAAGAAGAACCCCAGTTCATCACCACCGAGGCGGCCGATCAGGTCCGAGGCCCGCATTTTCCTGCGGATGGTCTGTCCCAGGTTCATCAGGATGTCATCACCCACCATGTGACCCAGGCTGTCGTTGATTTCCTTGAAGCGGTCGAGGTCCAGCAGGCAGAAAGCCGAACGTCCCTCTTCCCCGCTGCTCCGGCTCAAGAACCTTTTCACATCGTCCATGAAAAAGCCCCGGTTCAGCAGTCCGATCAGGCTGTCGGCCTCGGCCAGTTTTCTCAGGGAAACGCCGTGAAGGAAATTGTCGCGGTTCAATTTTTCCAGGTAGTAGGCCACGGCCATGCCGATCAGGTTGGCCGAGATCAGGAAAAAATTATTGTTGATAAAAACGTGGGGCGTCAGCGGGTTGATCCTAAGGCTGACTATCTCAAAGCCGAGGATGATCAGCAAGCAGTTGAGCGAAGCCCTGATGAACCTGAGCCCCAGGAAAGTATAGTTGTAGATGAGCACCAGCATCAGACCCTGGGAATAGAGATAGAGCGCCGGGTCGGGGATCATAGCCAGCATGGCCAGGATTCCACCCCCGGCGGCCAGGACGCTCAGGGAAACAATCTCCTGGAAATAACGGACAAAAAAATTTTTCTTAAAAGACAGCAGAAAGGCCACCAGCAGCAGCGGGTTAACAATGGCAAAACGGATGAACCAGATTCTGGGCCAGAGGGCTCCAACGCTGACCGAATCCAGTATGGCAAAAATGGAGTATAGGGCCACGCCCTGGGCCATGGCCCAGCGGAAGCGAACCACCGCCCGCTGGTGGTAATGTTCCCGGAATTTCCTTTCCAGCTCGGGATTGGCAAAAGTCAGGGTGACCGGGTTTAGCTTCGAGTTGGCCATCAGTAAAACATTCCTGGAGAAAACATTCTTCTAGATTATATGAACAGCGGTGGCCGCTGGCAATAGGCTTGATAATTTTTTTTCAGAGACCGGCGTCATTCTCCTCAACCGCCGGGCCACCGGCCCGACCCGGGGGCGAGGAATTAACCTTTTTCCCCTGTAAATCCGGGTTTGCTTGATAGGGTCAATTATGCTAAAATTTTTCTGCACTCAAGTAAAGGAGCAAGCCATGTCTGGACATTCAAAATGGCATTCT